>CAMWUK010000179.1 GCA_947177415.1 uncultured Clostridiaceae bacterium | reverse complement strand
TTAGATATTATGTATATTCTGGAAAAATCCGAATGAGGGGTTCTGAATAGTTACATTTTTTGTTTTATTACATTACCTATTTTCTTCATAAACCCTAGATTTTGAAACCATTCATGATAAATATATGCTACAAGTACAGATATGAAAATAAAACCTATTTGTTCCAAGATGAAAACGGCTGAGTTCTGAGGAAATAGCTTAATAATCATGGGACCTCCAAACACTACAATAGGATAATGTAACAAAAAAATTTCTGTGCTGATGGTTCCCAATTTTAATATCCACTTTCCTGATAAAAACATATTGGAAACAGAAAAATAGAATATAGCAATAAAAAATACGGTTGCAAAGGAATCTATTGTTGAAGACATCTCTGAAAAGATATGCAAATAGGCTATAATTTGTACAGCTATTGCAAAATATCCCCAAATTTTTTTACCATTCACTTGACTATCCTTAACCAAATCATACAAAACAATTCCAAGAATATATTGAAATACTCTGTAAAATGGATGATTATACAAAATCCCCTTATAGTCTGCCAACACATATATTGCTATAAAACATATCACTTCTACTAATACACAATATACTTTCTTCTCCCTTATTTTTTTATTCACCTTTATAATTACAGGAGTAAACAAATAAATGGCACATAAACAGGACAAAAACCAAGCCACCTTATTTATAGAATATTCATGCTTAGGTATCCAAGTCTGAACTAAGAAAACATTTAAAATAAGTTTTCCAAATAACTTGCAACCATTCACAATGCTTTTGCAATTCCAAATTTCAAAAAACAAAGCAGGTATCATAGAAATTATATATAATAAATACCACTTTTTTATGTGCCTGCACATAAACAAAAATCCTTGATGGATACATCCTTTTTCTTCAAAAGAATCTGCATAATGCATACTAACTAAAAATCCTGACATAATAAAAAATCCAGTTACGGCAAATCCTCCATGTTTTAAAAAATAAAATTCGCCATGATAATAAAATGCATCATAAATCCAGTAAAGATGACATAGAATTATTGTTATTGCCCAATAAAAACGAATTCCTGTATAGGAATCAATTTTTTTCATAACAGTCACCAGTCCCTTCTATAAAGCTGTTTATTCATTCTGTAAATTTTTTAACTCTTTCGCATCTTCTTTATACTTTTTTTGCACATCACGAGCCAGTGTTACTATTAATCTCTTTGAAATAAATCTCTTGTATATACTTTTTCTTTTACATCATTTAAATTTTTATCAAAACGATTTGCAAGGATAATATCCACTTCCTTTTTAAATTTCTGTAAATCATTGTTTACTTTACTTCCGAAAAATGTTGTACCATCTGTTAAAGTTGGTTCATAAATTACAACTTTTGCACCTTTTGCCTTGATACGTTTCATAACTCCTTGAATAGAACTTTGACGAAAGTTATCTGAATTATTTTTCATTGTTAGACGATATACGCCAACCACACACTCTTTTTCCTGTTCCTGATAATCCACTTTATTATGATAATCGTAATAGTCCGCTTTACTCAATACTCTGTCAGCAATAAAATCTTTTCTTGTACGATTTGACTCTACAATAGCCTCTATCAAATTAGCAGGTACATCTGCATAATTTGCTAATAACTGTTTTGTGTCTTTAGGCAGACAATATCCTCCATATCCAAAGGATGGATTATTATAATGGGAACCAATACGGGAATCCAAGCATACACCATCAATTATCTGTTTTGTATTAAGTCCCTTCATTTCTGCAAAGGTATCCAATTCATTAAAATAGCTAACACGCAATGCCAAATATGTATTGGCAAACAATTTTACCGCCTCTGCCTCTGTATATCCCATAAACAATACCGGAATCTCTTCTTTGATTGCTCCTTCTGCTAATAAATCTGCAAATTCTTTTGCTGCTTGTACTAATTCTTTATTACACTGGTCTGTACCTACAATAATTCGGCTGGGATATAAATTATCATATAATGCATGTCCCTCTCTTAAAAATTCTGGTGAAAATAAAAACTTTGCATCCGGATATTTTTCTTTTAATGATACCATATAACCAACCGGAATTGTGGATTTAATTACTATAATTGCATTTGGATTTATTTTTCTTACAATTTCGATTACTGCCTCTACAGAAGAAGTATCAAAATAATTCTTTGCAGAATCATAATTAGTTGGTGTGGCAATAACCACAAAATCAGCTTGTTTATATGCCATTTCACTATCTGTAGTAGCAACCATATCCAATTTTTTTGTAGATAAATACTCTTCAATCTCTTGATCAACAATTGGTGATTTATGTTGGTTAATCAAATCTACTTTCTCCTCATTTATATCTACTGCATATACTTTATGATTTTGTGCTAAAAGTACTGCATTAGATAAACCCACATAACCTGTTCCCGCTACTGCTATTTTCCTCATTTTCCTCTTCCTTTCTCTACCTCTCATCCTTTGTTTCCTAAATTGAAACAATTACTTATTTTATCTATACAACCATTTGAAATCTTGCCTAATGATACTTCATATAGTAAATCAATCAAGTAACAAACAAAATAAATTATTATTGCATACACTGGTAAAAGAAAAATTCCTGACCATACAAATCCTTTTGATATCATCCATCTAACCGGATATGCCCGAAAAACTTTCAACCAACAGGTGGAATGGAGCAAATAAACCATTAAGGTTCCTTGTGCTAATTTAGACACATAGTTTCCCAGTTTATTTTTTATCTGTAAACTGGAAAAACCAATTAAGAGACTTACACTTTCCAAAACGATTAAGGGATTGTTATATGCATACAAAATCCATGCCCTTTTTCCATTCAGCAAACAATAAACTATGAAAATAAAAATTCCATTTATTATTGCCAAAATAAGAAATGTAGCAATACCTTTTGTAGTTTTTATTTCAAATTTATATACACCTGCTCCTAAAAGATATAACACCATTGCCATTAACAAAGAATACCCATTGTTAATATGCAAATTTATATCATGGAGAAAACCATATCCACAACAAACAAGGAAAACACCAAGAATATAAAACTTAAACTGACTTTTTGTCATTGTCTGTACAATACTATTCAACAATGGCGAAACTACCATTAAAAATAAATAGGTAATAATATACCAATAATAATCCAAGGGATCCAGTAATGCCTTTATTGTCTCCCCATTTATTTGCACATTACCTGTTAGTATGCCAATTCCTGTTACAATTCCAAATACCAGATATACTTTCACAATAATGCGAAACAGTTTCTTCCCAGTAAAATGAATTTGAAAATATCCAGATAATAGAAAGAATACATTTACTCCAATAATCACAAATGCATTTGCAAAGATTAACAAAACCCTCTGTTCAAACATTAGTACATCTGAATCATATCGTAGCTGTCCTTGTAAATTAAAATCATTTACAATACAATGATGGCATATAATACACAGCATCGCAAATACCCGAAGTATATCCATATTGTGATTTCTTGTCTTTTCTTCCATTTGTTTATTGCCACCCTTCTTCCTTTTCTTATCCAGCAAAATGTTTTAGAATCGTTTCGCTTAATAAGTTTCTTTGCTGTACTACCTTCTCACGATAAGCATCATAATCTGAAACATATTTTTCATAATGATCCATCAATTCAAAAATCGCTTCTACTATCACTTCTTTCTTAGTCACATGAATATCAAATTTGTGTGTTCTTGGTATTTTTACATCTTCATCATTTGCTGCACTTCCTTCCATAGACGTAAGAATATTACACTTCATGATTACTGCTTCCCTTGGTATACGCTCTGGTCCGGGAAAATATCCAAAATCAATATATACCTTTGCTCTCCCTAAAAGTGTTACGATCTCCTCTGGTATCATATTTTTAATTGCCACAATTTCCAACTCTGGTCTCTTCTCTTTTACTAATTCCAAAATCTTCTGCGTATATTCCAATCCTTTTGCAGGATTGTACACAAGAATATCCTCCTTTTCCCTATTAAATTTGTGGACGAAATAATGCTCAGAAATGGGTCCACACAAATATGTCATATTTTCGTTCTTCACACCACGTTCTTCTAAATTTTTTCTAATATACTCACAATTATAAAAATGAAAAATATCATTTGTATCTTCTTGAAAAGAAAATACCCTTCCCATCCCTGTCATACATTTTTTCATATAATGGGCTGCACTTTTCAACTCTCCATGTAAAATTCTGTCAAATACACCACGATTCATCCATTTTTCATTTTCTGCATAAAAGTTCCAAGATAACCACCAAATTACTTTTCCTACTTTTTTATACAAATATAGATAATTGGTACAAAGTTCCGAAACTACAAGAATATTTTCACTAGTATCCTCAATTTCTCTGGCTATTTTTACATGATACTTTCTAAATTTCTCTGGCACAACAGGACTATCTTTTTGCTCTGGATAATAAACATAAGCATTCTGGCCATTATCGTTTAATATTGCAACCATTTGATGTAAACTTTCATGCCCTCCTGAGCTTCCTTTGGGCACTAATACAAAAATCTTTTGTTTAGACATGTTACTCCCTCCTTTTCTGGGTTGTTTTATTTGCAATTTTCCCTAATACTTTGTGTACAACATAAGAAACACCTGCCACAAATAGGAAAATAAGAATATTATATAAAATTCCAATAGAATCAAATGGTACATATCCTATCCATTTTGTAATTCTTCTCAACATAAATTCATGAAGCAGATATATTTCTAAGGTAATCCCCCCCAAAAAGTATAAGACTGGAAAATAATAGTTTGTCTTGTCCAACAAAGCACAAACTATGATACATAATGGTACTGCAATTACAAGATAAATTAAATACTTATATTCATAATGCATGTAGCTTTTATCTAAATTACTTTTTAAGAAAAACTCAGCTGCCACTCCGAACACCATTACAAGAGCCAAGAAAAACAAATTCCTGTTTGACAGCTTTTTTTTGTGATAAGCCAGGTCACCCAGCCAAATACCAATAAAATACACTGGAAAACGAAATAAAAAAATAAAATATTTTGTAGTATGTATAACCAGACATACACTGATTAAGATAATCCAAATTCCTCCCATAATTCCATAGGCTTTCTTTTTATCCACCTCATACATTCTCATAAAAAACGGAGTAAGAAAATAAAACATCAAAGCAGCTGGAATATACCAATAATATAAACTTCCGTCCAGCCAGAAGTTAAATCCAGTCATACCTTTCAAAAAGGTAATCCAGTTTATATCTGATATATTATTTTCCAATAAATGCACTACTAAATTAATACAAAACCATGCTGGTACAATACGGCAGATTCTCTTTATGTAAAATTGCTTTAAAGTTGGTTTCTTTAGAAATGTATAATACATTCCAAAACCAGATACCAGAAAGAATATGTCTACCCCCATATCTCCTAAAAAACATAGGAATCCAATTCCATCATTAACAGGATTGATAGAACTATGAAACAATGCTACAAGCAAAATAGCCATTCCCATCAATTGTGTCCGATATTTACTTATTAATTCCATACTCACTGTGATTCCTCCTAAAGATGGTTTTCTATAAAGTATTTATTATACTTCTCTTTTCCCTGATTCTCCCAATTCAATTCTTGCAACTATTTGAGACTGGTATTTTTCATCCTCAAGGTTTTCCTCTACTCCATTTCCTGCATTAACCTCATTTACATATTTATTGGGAATACGAATTTTTCTCCCTGCTCCCCGAAGAAACCATTCATATTCAATATCCACATGTCCCACATCAATCGCCTGTCTTCCCGATTTATACAAATCATAAGCTAAAATTGTTGCCGTCGGTCCCAAAGCGATTAGGTACAAAGCTTCTTTATCCTGCTCCATAGCTGTCTGAAATATTTCATTGTATTTATCATAAGCATTCATTGCTGGTGCTAAGATTCGTTTTATACTTTTTGCCTCAGAAAATAAATCATTCCCTATTCCCAATCGCGATTTTTTCCCTTCTATTAAAATCACATCACGGTTTTTCCAGATTTCCTTTAGTAAATCAAACCTGTGTTTACAAGGAGTTTTATCCAAATAATCCATATAGGGTCTTGTCATATTTGTATTATAATACTGTTTTCCTGATTTTAAAAATGCAATCCATCTTTTTCGGTGTTCCCCCATAAAATGATACCAAAATCCTTGTGCTTCTGAATTCAAATAATTTAATTTTGAAAATCCGTCTGATAAGCAAACCAAATGGTTCTTTTCCTCACTTTTTATGATTTCTTGTAACCGTTCTGCCATTTCCTTTGAACTGTTCTGAAAAGAATTCTGTGGAATACCTGCCATCCATTTATATTCCCCATCCCCATATCTGCTAACAGATGATTTATCCTTGATAATTTTTTCCAAAGTAACTTCTATCGAGGCAATCTTTGGGTTCCATTTTTTCCCTGCCTGCAATTTGCCTAACCAGCTATAATAGTATCCTTTTAATTTGCCAGCAACCTTTCTCTTAAGCGAAAGATTTTTCCAATATAGATTCATATAAAAATATTTTCTCCTTTCAGCTCAAATAATAATGATTCTGGTTAGTTATAATAATTATCAATCCTTTTTATTTTACGAATTGTCTTTCTTTTTGCTTGGTCAATCTTATACCATATATCACTTAGAATTAACAC
>CAMWUK010000178.1 GCA_947177415.1 uncultured Clostridiaceae bacterium | reverse complement strand
TCCTGTTTTCATGGTCTATCCATCTCATTTTGTCGTTAGTTTCGCAATTACCTAATTCGATATAATTATTTTTCATTATTGTCATTTTCATTTCCTTCTTGATTACACAAAATACCCTGAAGACTCATAATATCTACTGCTGAAAGAGAATCATACCGATTTGTATTATCCTCATAATCAAATACGTTTTCTGGTATATGATATAATTCAAGTTCTATTTCAATATTTAACAGATTAGAAATTTCCTCATTAAACTCTTTTTCAACATCATTGTCTACAATAGGAATGCCCATATCATTATTCATAACATTATTATTCTTATCTCTAACCATGTGATCATTGTAATCAACAAATAATTTATTGAGAGATTTGATATAACAATCATAGTCACTTTTTAATAAAATAAGATTTCTGGTTATTGCATAACTAATTTTTTGAGGGAATTTTTTTTCTGAAAATTTCTCCAGAGTATTTATCATATTTATAACGACAAAATTCGTTAATTTCATACTTAAACCGCCTTTATCAATAAAAATACAATAGTATACACATTTTCTATTAGTTACATATTTACAATTATTTTTTTAAACATTCAATATAACTAATTAAATCATCTATTTTTTTTTCATTTTCTTCATTACGTTTTGTGAGAGCTTGTATAGAAGATACAAGAGGTGCAATAAACTCATTGTAATTTAATATCCAATGCAAATGTTCATCATCAGCACTTTCATCAAATTTATATTCTATTTCATCTCCATCTTTTGATAGGATAGCTTCATAAATTGCCATATCTCCTAGATTCATGTCTTTAACAGTTTGATTCACTTCTTGTGCATAGAATCCCATATGTATTCTTTTGTTTTCGCTTTTGTTGTAATAATATTCTCTTGGAATTAAATTATTAACAAATTCTAATGCAGTTTCCTCATCATATTAGCTCTATTGGAGTTTTTACCTTTGCATCAGATGTTACCGCTACTTTATCAACATATAACTGTTCACAACTCACGGTTCCCCATGGATAGTAGAACGTGCCACAGGCTGAATTGGTAAAGTTTGCTGGGTTTTCCGTATCAGAACTCTTAATATTTTGGTCTGGTCTTAATATAACTCTACCTGTTCCACCTTCTCCTTCTCCAAAAAGTGTAACATATCCTGTTGTTTCGTTTCCGTCAGAATCAAGAGATTTCACAGCCAGTGAAAGACATTTATTATCGTATGTGCAGGATTCATTTACCACTTTTAAGCATGTACCACCCGAATTGTTTATCACTTCCAGAGCAGGATTGTCATTGCTACTTGTTATTTTTACGGTGTCATTGGTTGTATCAACAGAAAATAAGTATTGGCTTTTGTCATTTAGGATAGTATCTTTACTACATAAATACAAACCATCCGCAGATAAATCAGAATATCTTTTACCATCTGTCTGGAATGAGTCACCTAACCCAAAAATCCATTTTCCGCTATATAATCGTGCATACTGATTTTTAGAATATCCTACACCTTTACTTAATATTTGACCATCGCTAAGCATTTTAATACCAGAATCAGAAGTATTAAAATGAATACTATATATTCCGTCACTTCCAATTGTCCATCCACCAAAATCACCTTCTGTTGCGTATATAGCTCCTTGGATAATAGCATTAGTTGCTTGTAGTAATCCATCTTTACTTATCTTAACAAAGTGACCACTATCATCACCACCAAGTCCTACATTAGTAAGAACATAGTTTCCATCAGCACTTGTATATGTTGTATTTTCTATGTATCCGTCTTTCCCGTCTGGAACTTTTGTAGTTGTTTTAACTGTTCCATCATCCATAGTTTCTGTACTTATTTTAATATCACCTTTATAGATAACATTTGATAAATCTGAGTCGATCCCATTTAATGTACCACTTAGCCCATCAATATTCGACATATTAATTTTTACATTTGAACCAAGTGTTAAACTTGTTGCAGTAATGTCACCAGTTATTGTGGCTTCCGTTGCTGTCAAAGCACCTCCAGATGTAACTTTGAATTTATCTTTAATAGATAAATTCCCATTAGAATCAACTTTGAATACATCTTTAATAGATAAATTTCCATTAGAATCAACTTTAAAAACATCCTTAATAGATAATCCACTTGTTCCAAAGTACATACCATTACTATCACCAAAAGAACTGCTACCTCTATATATGGCATTTGCATCAACATACCATGCTCCTATTTTCCCAGTGCCATCATTTTTAAAATATGTTACCCCACCATTACCAAGTGAAATATAGTCTGTACCTATATATACTCCTTCCTTTGCAGTGTTATAAGCACCATGACCATTTGAATATATTTTACCAGCAGCAATTGTAAATCCTGATTCACCACCTATATATCCAGAATCAGCATATATTGCACCTTTAACAGTTAAAGCAGTACCATCATATTTTAATGAACCACCACCAAAGTTAAATTTCCCTGTTTCCAGATTGATAATAGATCCTTTTGTGTTAGTTATATTACCATTTGTACCATTGTAATTTTGGTCAATTATATAACCAGTTGTAATACACTTACCATCAATAAGGGTTGTACCTTTTGCCAAACCCTCAAATTTAGCATACTTAGCAGTAATCTCATTTACCTTTATTGTGTCAAGAATGATATTGCTTACCCTCGTTCCAAACATTTCCGTGTTCAGCAACTTAGATAGCATGGTATTACTGATTGTCACATCAATATCATTACCTACTCCAAAATTATCAGAACTGCCACCAGAACCGCTACCAGACGAACTTGAACTATTTCCTACAGCAAGTCCTAAAATATCCGAAACATCTGTACGTTCTGATTTAGATTTTATAAAATTGGAAAATGAAATACTTAAAGAATGCTCAGGAACACATGGATTAAATGTCATAGATACTATACGCATGTCAACATAGTAATCATCATAGTATTCTAATGAAACAAAATTTCCAACTTCAAAATCAAAATCCTTAAATTCTGACATTACTAAAAGATTTTCAATATCTGCATTGAAAGAAATTTGAGGCTGACTTTCAATAGATAATTGCTCTTTAGCATCTTCTAATAATTCATATTGCACATCTATTTCAGACACAGTTGTATCTAAAGACGTTGTAAGAATATTCTCATTACTATAATTTTTATCAACGTATAACAAATTTATTATCTGAATTTCTTCCTCTGTAAAAGTGTCAGAAATAGTAGAAGAGGAGAGTGGTACAAGCTTCTTTAATTCTGCCCTATTATAAGATCCTATATCAACTAGTTTAACCAGTTTATTTCTGTTTGCTTGTGTGGCGTCACGAACAGATTCTAATGCTTCTAATTTAGCATTTAACTGATTAAGATATGACTGGCAGGAAATTTTTTCATTATATAAATTCATATATACAGAATATTGATAATTTCCTTCATAATGACCATATTCTGTTTTTTCTTCTTCAGTTAAATCAAACCATTGTTTTGCTTCTTGTGAATTAGGCTCTAATACAATAGCTTCGCCATCAACCAGTACCTGCATATTGTTGTTATATGCAGTAATTTTATTCTCTAATTCAACAGTGCCATATAAGCTCCATTCCGTTTTATAGGCATTTATCTTTTTCAACACAGTTTCATTGTCAATATCTGCATAACGGGAACCTTCAGCTCTCGCATGGATAGTAGCAGTAATTTGTTCTATTGTAATTTTATAAGCATAATAATCATACCAGTATTCTGTAGTACGGATATAATTTTCATTGATACTGTCATCGGCATTACATCCAACACTTCCATAATCCTCTTTATATAACGATTGTAGTGTTGCCAACAATTGATGATATGTTTTATAATATGCTTCTAGTTCTGCATCCGTAAAAGTATCCCAGTCATTTTGTACACTATCATTAGGTACTTTATATTTCAAATCATCTATGTCTGTAAGTGCCTGGTTATATTGCTTTGTAAGTAATATATAGCTTTCCCTTGCCAATTCTCTATCACTTACATATTGATTATATTTTTCGGCAAGTGTATCAGATACATAAATCCGCTCATTTTTTTCATTCCTGGCATTCATAAAATAAGACAAATCTGTAATTCGTGTACTACCAAAATTGACATACTTTATATCAATATTGTTACCACCTGATACATTATAACGTGTATAAATATTATCGCTATTGCAACTTACCTCTAACGAATTAAGTAATTTATGCCTATCTATAACGACTCCTGAGTCTCTTCCTATATTTTTTGCTAAAACCACATCTATTTCTCTTTTAAAAAGATTAAAATAAAATACGCAATTAGCAACAGAAGAGATGTCATCTGTCAAAAAGCTATATATATTTTTGCCATCTACATTAAACTGAAACTTCTTGTTGACCAAAGATTCATCAATAGTTCCAATCTTCCAGTTACAATTACATTTTTCAATAGCCAGTGAAATAAGGCTTAACTGGTCACGGTATTTTTGATAAAATGTAATCAATTGCGAAACTCGATTGTTAAAACCAGAAAGATAAATACTGGTAATATTCTCACCAGCAGAATCATATGTATATTCCACATATTCAATTATTGACATATCTCCATTACTATCAGTAATTACTTTTCTCCGTAACCTTGGAATCAGATCACAAAAGGACTTTATTTCTGATATAGCAGTACTACTGGTATAAGTTCCATCAGAATACTTACCTAAAATAGTTTTTAATTGTTCAGAATATGTATTATAAAATACGATATAATCATACGGCAGCCCTGTATAATCATTAATTAAAGATTCTGTTTCACTATCATCATAGGTCACAAGATACTCTAAAGAATCAGGTGTACCCATATTGATTTTAAAACCTACCAAATCTTTATCTTCAAGTTCGCAATCAATAGATGTTGCGTTTATGGTTTTACTTTCTTTATTACCATCAAATTTCATAGGTGGATATTTGATTTTGAAATATCCGATTTTGTCTACCAGTATTTTCATTCCAACTACTAAGTCATGATAACCATTACTTTCAACAAGCTTATCCTCACTTGAATTAACATATCTAAAATAATCAAATGATAAGTCATATTGATTGTTAAGATTAATTGTCAGTGAAGCAGATTCCTCATCAATTCCATTCAATTCATACATAACTTCATTATTTGGATTACAAAGATAAAAGGTAAAAGGTTCAGGAATGTCTAAAAAGTTAAAATCAAACATCTGTCAGACCTCCTAGTTTTAATAGATTTTTATAAGTAATGATGAAATTACCATTCCCGATAATATCAACATAATTTCTTTCAGGTAGTAATCTAAGCCAATACATTTTATATATCCCTGTATCAACATTATTAAAATCATTGATTTGTTTTATATTCCACCCAACATCAGATAATGAAAGTGGTATACCATCCGCAATTATACGTTTGAGTTTACAATCAATAGTTACTTCATTATATTTTTTAGACAGTGATAAAGACATAACTTTACCATCATCATTATTATTCTTAAACGAAATTTCTCCAGTTGAATTAGGATAAAATTGAATAAGAGGATAGATATATTCCTCATTTTCATCTGTATCACAAAACATTCTTTTAGTAATACCATCCTTTGCTTCATCTGCTTGTATTTTTATTGTTTTTGTATCATATACAAAAGGAGAATCGCAAGTAAATTTGAGGTTTATACCATTTAAACCATCATAGTAATAAGGTGAAATTTCTGTGAAGATTCCACGATACTCAACCATAGTTCCTTCTTCTGTCACTATAAACAAAGATTGTGGTAGTTTGGAGGAAGTCAACCATGCTTGTATTTTTCGCAATTCAAACATAGATATTTTACTATCATCATAATCACAATTGAATTTTACAATAAACAGTGGGAGAGTAATAACATCACTATAAACTGTCCCATAATGAATAGCCTGACTGCGATAAGCAGTAGTACTTCCTTTTAGAATCTCTCTGTTTAATCCAGATGTATCTTCTTCTGATGGTTTAGCCATAATAAATCCAAAATCAAGTAAATGTTTATCACAAAACATAAAATCTTTTCCTATCATACAATTCTCCTTTCTTTTTATATATTTTGTTGAACTGCTATATGTTTTCAAGCACAAAAATAAGACGTATGAATTAACATACGTCTTACCTTTAAATGTTTTTTTTAAAAAAAGAGTATTTTTTATTACATTCTTACATAAACTAAATAGAATGCACATCTTTGTTGTATTTGTCCATCATTGTATGCACCTTCTTTCGTTTATTGTACGTTGTAACAATTTACCAGTTTCTCTCTCCATTAAATAATATTTTCATTGCCATAACCTCCTACCTCCTGTTTTGTCTTTCACAGTATATTATATTATACAAAATAATAAATGTCAATTACACTCTAATTTTTTTCTTTTAGGACAACACTTACCCCATCTCCAGGCAGGATCCAATCTAAAAACCTCAACATATATCCATTATTTGTTTTAACACACCTTTGCCTTTTAGTATTACCTAATGACATGAATCCAAAACCAACAACTATCATATCAAATTCATCTGGTTTTACATTAAAGTGCATACAGTAATGCTTACATGCTTTGTCTATTTGATGCGAATACAATAAATCATCCATACCAACAATGGTTGAATATTCCATATCTATATAAATGGTATCATCAAAAG
>CAMWUK010000177.1 GCA_947177415.1 uncultured Clostridiaceae bacterium | reverse complement strand
GAATTATCTATATCTATAGGATGTAAAACCTGTTCATCATAAGTGACGAAATTAAGTTCCAAATCTTCAGTATGTTCAAATTTTTTCAGTTCCTTATCAACCAAAAAATATCTTCCAACAAAATTATGATAATACCTTCCAGCTCTGCCAATAATATTTTTAAAATCAAAAACTGTTAAATCGCTTCGACCCTTTTTGTGATTTAATACAACCATATTCTTTGCATTGGTATTAACACCTTCAACAATTGTTGATGTGCAAAAAAGCAAATTAAATATGCCATCATTGAATAAATCCAATACCTCTTTCTGAATATATTTGGGCATTTTACCATGATGCATTCCAAATCCCATCTCCAAGACATTCACAAAACTCCATTCCTTAACAGAATCATCTATATTATAATTTCTTTTAAGATGATCAATAAACACAGAAAATCTTTTATTTGTTATAACTCTCTCTTGATGTCTTTGTGCTAACTTAGTAGCATACTCATTTGCTTTTGAAGGGGTTGTACAATATAACATTGTCGCTCCATACCCTCTTTTCTCAATATATTTAACCACATCACATATTCTATCATTGACTTTGCTATGCATTTTAGCCAACTTTGGCTTTTCTAAATAGGGCAAATCTGTATAATCTTCATCAATTATCTTATTATATGCCTTGACCTGTATTCGTTTTGTAGGTTCAAATTCAATTTCTTTAATTTTGATATTATTTGTTGCAATATATCTCTGCATTCCTTTACCAAATTTATCTCTTTTTAAATTAGGTCCAGCTAAGTAGTAATCTTCTACCCTTTTTGAAAGGATGTATAAACAAATACGGAATGTCTTTGCCCTTGCCTCGTCTAAAAATGTATGTTCTGTATAAGGATTCTTCTTTGAATTCTCATCATTATCATCCGTCTCTTCATTACAGTAATCTTCATCAATTTTATACATTTCATCGTAAAAAAAGAAATCTAACTTGATATCAGGATAATTTGCTAATAACTGCATTGCTCTTTCAGGTGTAAATACAAAAATATTTCTCTCTTGACTATTTATTTCGCCATCAATGGATTTGATAACATTATATCCCATTTCCTTTTCTCGGTTTAATTCTTCCATATTTAGTGCGTTTTCTCGTAATAATGCTACTGTTGGAAACACAAGTAATACATTATTATATCTTTCTTGATTCAAATACAATATCTCTCGCATAATAAAAGTCTTTCCATATGAGGTTGGTGCACTGACTAGCATTCTCTTTTTATCCAAGGATTGATAAAAATCAATAATACTTTGTTGACTTTTATCAAGTATATTATTACTTCTTACTTTAGACTGATACCTTCTAATAATACTTTGATTACGAAGACACATTAATTCGGATGAATTTTGCTCAATCAAAACATCATGCTTATAATAACCATTCTGCACATTATAACCAAAAATGCGCATCTTATGTGAAGCAGTATATAATAATTCCCTAATAAGCGGATCTTTTTTTATACTATCATTTTCAGAAATTATACACACTAAATCACGCAATTTATTTTTACTACTCATATCTTCCTCATTATAATTATTTATCGCATCCAAAAGTAAATTAACATAATCCTGCGTAAAATCCTTCATCTCCTCGCAAGGCTTCAATATTATCTATTGGAAATATAATAAAAATCAATTCGGGCTCTATTCCTGCAAATTTAAAATATTTTTCAAAAATTCCTTTTGCCCACGCTATCTCAGATTCCACTTTACTTTCAAGTTTTGTAATATCTGCATACACATCTGCCTTGTCATATGCCAAAAGACATGGTATACATATACCTATATTTTGTGTCTTTAAAAATTGCATTAATTGCTCAGCTCGATTATTATCATCTTCACATGCATTCAACATATTTAACCTATTCAATAAATTTGCAATTTGTATTCCCTCCTCAGTAAGTCCAACAGGTTTATCTGCTAAAAAATAAATCTGTCTTGCCATATACAAATCTGTGTACTTTTTTTCCAAATCTTCTAAAATGCCACTTTTACAATATTGTTTACTCCCTAATTTAGCTTGTCCCAGCCACAATGTAATTGTTCCATGTATATTTGTAAAATAACTTAAATCATAGCCTTTAATTTCATTATTATCATTTTGACGAAATATTGTTCTGACAGCCATTTTATACGCATCTGGAACTAATGATTGGATAATTGCATCCAATAAAACCTCACTTGGTAATCCATCTTGGTTTGGCTGACGTTTAGGTAAACGCAATTTATATGCTACTTTTGTAGCTTTCTCCAAGTCAGAAAAAAGTCCATTTCTAAAATTGGTTACTATTTCATCTTCTCCATAACAATAAAATATAATATTTTTTCTCATTAATTCCCCAAGGCTTTTATGACATTGATGATTACACTTACCAGTACATTTCTTTCTGCAATTATGGGTTAACGGTCGATAAATATTTATCCCCTTTTCTCTATCATATATTGTAATCTCTTGTTCCAAGTCCTCGCATACATACTTATTATATAATTTCCGATATTCTTCAGCTACAGACACCTATATCTCCCCCCATTAGCTACATCAAATCTATCCCTTTTCTTTGCTAGTTTAATTTCTAACACACAGGAACAAAGGTTTTTTAGTTTATATTCATACGTCATGATATTCCCATATCCAAACAGAGCACATTCTCCAGCAATTTCAACTAAACTTTTATATTTTACCATAACTTGACTCAGATTCAGCCACCATCATCAGATTACTATTCTCTGGCATCTCATAAACAACACTCTTATGTTCCTCTACAAAACTCGCTGAACCTCCTACACCAAAGTACTTTTCAAAGAAAACCTTCAATTTCTCAATAACACCTTGCTTCTTCTGAGCCCGACCACCTCCAAATCTGGATACTGGTGGCAGAATCTTCTCAATGTCTGTACCTTCTGTCTTAATTTCTCCATCACGGAAAGCATTCTCTATAAACTTTCGTGTTTCTTCTGGCTTTAGATGTTCCTCAGCAATAAGTACTTTAAGTTCTTCCTCTCTCATACCAATAACATAATCATGCCACTCTGCCATAACATCTTCTACATCATTAATCCCTGCAATAAATGTTTCGATAAGAGCTTTCTTACTACGAAGTTCTGGGCTGGCATCCATTGCTTTATTAATTGTAATAAGAACTTCTTTATCTTCCTGATGGCTGTCGTGATACTTCTTCACAAGCATAAGGATATAGTCAATATTGATTTCTATTTGCTTTATAAGCTCAACTTCAAAAACAATGTCATCAATAATATCTGTGCTTTCTCCCTGTTCGCGTTTACGTGTCCACTCATCACGAAGATCCTGATATCTTCCCAAATAATCCTGTAAATCTCGTTCTGTAATAAGTTCTTTTCCAGAAAATTCATCAAAAGATACCAGCAGATTTCTCATACGAAGAATTGCACCAAATAAAGCTATAAAATCTTTCTGATTCTGTTCTCCTATTATCTGTGGTTCTGATAACGGAAACTTCTCTGCCAAATCTCCCATGAGATCCACATATCCTGGCATATCTTTTCCATCTATAGATTGATATCCATAGTAGTAGTCCTTAAAACTATTTAACAGAACAATACCACCTGCATTCTTATCACCAAACAATGAAATAGCACTGTCTACTCTCTTCTGTAAATTACGGAAACATACGATATTACCAAATGTTTTGATGGAATTAAGAATACGATTTGTTCTGGAAAATGCCTGTATAAGTCCATGCATCTTCAAATTCTTATCAACCCATAACGTATTAAGCGTTGTCGCATCAAATCCTGTCAGGAACATATTTACCACTATCAGCAAATCCAGCTCTTTATTCTTCATACGGAGAGACACATCTTTATAATAGTTTTGGAACTTATCGCTGGATGTATCATAGGCAGTATGGAATTCTTTATTATAATCCTTAATTACAGCCTCCAAAAAATCTCTAGATGGCTTGTCCAGTGCTGATGTATCCTCTGAGTTTTCTTCATCAAGTATTCCATCTGATTCTTCTTCATTTGCTCCATAACTAAATATGGTTGCAATTTTTAGTTTCTTGGTTGGATCTATCTCCATCTGTTTTTTGAATTCTTCATAATAAAGTTTTGCCATTGGGACAGATGCTACCGCAAAAATGGAATTAAATCCACTTAATCTCTGCTTTCTCTTTATCTCTTCTACAGCTCCATTTTTTCCAGATGCCACTTCTTCGATATTTGTCAGTGTGTTATAAATATATGTCTTGTCACCTCGATAAGTTTTCTGGTCAAAATGATCTAAAATATATTTAGTCACAAGACTAATTCTCTGTGGAGCCATCATTGCTTTTTCACGATTGATGTCCCAAACCATCTCATCATCAATATCTTCTTCCACATCCATAGTCTTAATATAATCCACTCGAAAAGGAAGTACATTTTTATCATTGATTGCGTCAACGATGGTATATGTATGTAGCTGATCACCAAAGGTCTGACCAGTTGTAAAGAACTCTGGATTCTTAGATCGTCCAGAATTTACAGCAAATATTGGCGTACCGGTAAAACCAAACAAATGATACTTTTTAAAATTCTTCACAATAGCCGTGTGCATATCACCGAACTGGCTACGATGACATTCATCAAATATAATTACTACATGCTTATCATAGACTGGATGATTTGCATTTTTCTTAACAAAGGTCGCTAACTTCTGAATAGTTGTAATAATAATCTTGTACTCGTGATGATTACCATTTTTATCCTTATCTTCCAACTGATTCTTTAAAATTGCAGTAGAAGTATTGCTATTCGCTGCACCTTTTTCAAATCGGTCATATTCTTTCATTGTCTGGTAGTCCAAATCTTTACGATCCACAACAAATAAAACCTTATCTATGTATGGAAGCTGACTTGCAATTCTTGCCGTCTTAAAAGAGGTCAATGTCTTACCTGAACCAGTAGTATGCCAAATATATCCACCTCCCGCAACAGAACTATATTTTTTATAATTATTTGCAATTTCAATTCGATTGATAATTCGTTCTGTGGCAGTTATCTGATATGGACGCATAACCATAAGCATATTCTCTGAGGTGAATATACAATATTTCGTTAGAATATTCAGTAATGAATGCTTTGCAAAGAATGTCTTGGTAAAGTCAATCAAATCTGGAATCACACGATTATTTGAATCCGCCCAGAATGATGTAAACTCAAAACTATTGCTTGTATTTTTCTTTTTACTCTTGCCAGCTTTAGCTTCGTTGATTGCATTATCTCTGGTACTATTGGAGTAATACTTTGTGTTTGTACCATTAGAGATAACAAATATCTGCACATATTCATACAGCCCACTTCCAGCCCAAAAGCTATCTCTTTGGTAACGATTGATCTGATTAAATGCCTCACGAATAGGCACACCTCTACGCTTTAGCTCTACATGAACAAGAGGCAATCCATTGACAAGAATTGTAACATCATAGCGATTGTCATAAGCTGCTCCATCATCCTTGCCAAGTACATACTGATTGATTACCTGAAGTCGATTATTATGTATATTTTTCTTGTCAATCACAGTAATATTCTTGGTAGTACCATCATCTCTAGTGAAGCTCTTAACATTATCCTCCTGAATCGTTCGTGTCTTCTCCACAATATGTTCATTAGGATTTGCTATGTAAGTTTTGAAGAATCTATCCCATTCATTATCTGTGAATTGATAATTGTTTAATTCAGAAATTCGGGTACGAAGATTTGCTATTAAATCTTTTTCTGTATGAATTTTTAGGTACTCATATCCTTGCTCACAAAGCAGTTTAATAAACTCTTTTTCAAGCTCTGCCTCACTCTGATAATGGTCTGATCTTGTCTTCACAGGCTCATACTGTGTTACTACTGTATTTTCGTTTGTTTCTGCTACAATGTTAAAATAAGGCACGTTGGTCACCTCTTCCTCTTTTACTTGTCAAGCTGTCTGAAAGTAAGCAGCTTATCTCTGTAATATTCATATTGTTTTTTTCGTGCTTCTATCTCTGCTGGTAAGCCGTTACTGATGTCATTACATAATGAATCAAAACGATCTAATATTTCTACAATCCTGTTCTGCTCTTCTAATGGTGGCAATGGAATCACAATATCATATAATGCGTTTGGTGTAACCTCAATAACCTTTGTACCATGTGCCAATCTTCTCTTTTGTACAAAGAACATATTTGTATGAAAATAATAAGATAAATACTTTGCATTTTGGTTATGATGAATGATTGCTGTATGTCCGCTTACTGCAACATCATCTTTTCCAAGCCAAGCAGTACATTTACAAACATCTTCAACATTCTCACTTGTTACAGCCATAACAATATCATTAGGAAATGCCATTTTAGATTTCTTAGCAACATCATCACTAATAAAAGTAAGTGTTTCATCCGCATATATTCCATAATAGGTATACATCTGCCCATAATGGATACAAGGAACACCCTCACTTGTAAAATCTTTCTTTTGGAAATTCCCACCTCTTGTAATTTCTGCAATATCAGATAATTTTACATATGCAATACCAAATACATACTGAATGATCTTAATTAAGATCTGTCTGTCTGTCTGTCTGTCTGTCTTTCTGTATTTAAGGACTTATGTCAGTATTTATAGATGTCATACAGTATAACAAAAAAGCAAAAAAAAATCAAATAAAAATATGAAGCCAGAGCCTGAGAAACAGATGAAGATA
>CAMWUK010000176.1 GCA_947177415.1 uncultured Clostridiaceae bacterium | reverse complement strand
TCTTTTCGTCGGCCGCGTCAGATGTGTATAAGTGACACTTGTAATATAAAATCCTATTCTTTTCAAACATAAATAAATTCTACCTACAAAAACCTAAAAAAGCCACAAAAATAAGTAAATAAAACAAAAGACAGAGAAGGAAAAATAAATATAACGGAAGATAAATATATTTTTGTAATAGAAAAGCAGAAGTATTCTTTTAGATTTGAAAAAGAAAAAGAGAAGTTTTCAAAAAAAGGAAGATATTAAGGGAGAGAAACCACTGTTGCAGGGACTATGGGGAAATAAATATAGATAGTATGGAGATGGTTTCCAAAGAGTTTGTGGATACTAAATTTTGTGGTGCAAGCATGAGAAACAGCAAATGGCTTAATTGTGCAGTACAGGGGCAGATTTCCGTGAAGCTGTTCTGGCAAATGCATATTTTTTCCAGTGTGTCATGAACGGATTAGATTTTTCCTAGGCAAATATATATTACTAGCTGTACCTTTGAAGAATGTGTTTTGCTGGAATGTACATTTACAGAGGAGCAAGTCAGACGGCATAACCTTCCAGTTGAAAAATAGAAATTGCATGTAAAGCTGGGAGGGAATATAATGGAGAGAGCATACCAAATGGAAGATAAGAACAAGACAGAAACCAGACAGGTTGTATTTGAAAATATGCCCAAAGTAGTAAACGGTGCAGCCATTAGTGTAAAGGAAGCCACTGTAATAACCGTAAAAGCAGATGACAGGAACATTCTCCAAAAGGGATTGGATTCCATCACAGAAGTATTTCCAACAAAATTAAATAAACCTAAGTGTGATGAAATAATTAAATATTCTATTCAGCTATTTAATGAATATATGAAAAAGGAAAAGATATTACAGGATATTGAAATTACTGTTATAGAAATATCTGATGATAATGAAGTAAATATGAATCCTCTCTCTTTGGTTTTAAAAGAAGATGGTTGTTGTACGGTGTTCAATCTGAATGAGGAAGGTGAAGTGTATGTATTTTACCGTGAGTTAACAGAAGTGGATAAAGATTTTTGGAATGAAGAATTGCAGGGAAATAAGAATGCTCAATTTATGAAGGAAAAGATAGATGCTAATCTAGAAATAGGATACTGTTGGACTGTTAAAAGAACAATGGGACAATCAATTATAGTAAGTTTGTATTATGGTTATTTAGCTATAGCCATAGCTGTTTTAACGGATGGAATTATATATTCAGATGATGGTGCTTGGGATTACTCATGTTTTCCTATTTCAGCTAGTGATTTTGAAACGGAATATTTAAATATAGACAAATTGAACGATAAAAGCATAAAATAATGTATTGAGCATTGGTTAGAGAAGTTAAAGTGATTGATTGCTGGAAATAACTATTACTTAATAGTGAAGAGAAGAAAGTTAAATCGTAACTATTCATGTTTTTGAACAGTTATTTTAAAACTATAAAGTAGTATGGGAAGGTGGAAAAAATTAGAAATCAATAGGAGGCAATATAAGATGAAATATACTTTTGAATGTGATAAGATGGATGGATTGGTGTTGATTGATGAGTATTATTTAGATAAATTTAATGAGGAAGTACTTTATTCGTTTGATATTTTTCTTGACCGCTATGGGGAAAGTGAGTTAGTTTATGATTTTCGAGATGAAAAATGGGAGGATGTTTACAAAAGGGAATCAAAAAAGTTTTTGGAATTTTGTAATTCGGGTAAAATGATTGTATTTTTAGTAGATAAGAATAAATACAATTGTGATATTCAGTTCAGTAGAGAACTTTTTGAAACTAATACATTTTTGGATATAAAATCTGGAAAATTAATTCTTGTAAATGCTGGAGAATTAATTCAATGTGCTTCCTATCCTGATTTAGAAATGGAAAAAGTGTTAGAAATTGATGATGTAGAGGTGGGAACATACGCTGTTACGAACAATGACATTTGTAACATAGTTTTTAGAAAAAGTATAATATCAAAAAAAATTATCAAAATGTTATTGAGTTATAAATAAGATTACTTATATTCATCAGTAATAGGAAGATTTCCATGATAATCCCAGTGACTGGGAAAAGGCACAATTATATTGTAAAGTGTTAAATGGTGTAAATGAAAAAGAAAAATTAATTTCCAATGTGATAAATACACCATGTTCTGCTGTGGAAAGTGTAGAAAATTTTCTGAATGACTGTGCCTGTAAAATGTTATCCTGAGGCTGGGGGTTGTTTGACCATTTGTTGCATGGAGTAAGGGGGTATAGAGGAGAAGGAGGATAAAAAATGAACAGAAAATTTAGAATTGAGGATAATGAATTATTACAGCAAAATCATTATCCAGTAAAAGTACTATTTGATATGGTGAGTGATGAGAGATTTAAAAGGGTAATTTTGGGAATATGTAATAATGTTGGATTTGGAGAAAACTATGATGCATGTGTATTTTGGGATGATTTAGATGATTATGATAAGTCTAAAACAGAATTCTATGAAGGTGCTGAATTTGGTTTAAATAATGGAGAACAAGTGATTATAAATCAAAAAGAATTATTATACTATTTGGATATTGTATGTAAAAAATACTGTAAAGATTATTTCGAAGATAAACAAGAAATAATAAAATTGTTGAAAATATATAAGGAGAAAAACGGAACAGATACATAAGAGCAGATTGAATTGTTAGATATAGGGCATTGGAAGGAGTAAGTATATGTTGGATAAAAGATATTATGAAGGATATGAAGGGGAGGGAGAAGTAAAAATATGGAGTGATAAAAATGGTAATGAGAATGGAATGGTTGTTTGGATTGGTTTTTTTAATACAATTTTAGAAGGGTGTTTTAATTCAGAATTTTCCCCAAACGGAATTATTGAATGCTATTTTAATCAAGATGGATTTTATGATAATAAATGGGAGATGAGATATCCACATATTGTATTGGAAGAATTAAAAAAATTCAACGAAAAATTATTAGATACAAAGGATGAAGAAATTATAAAAGAATCTAAGGAAGTTATTGAACAATTAGTTTTTTTCATTAGTGTAGCTATAAAAAATGAAAGAAATATATATGTAGAATATATGTAACTGTTCATGGTTCTGAACAGTTTAAAAATGAAAACTGGACACAGAGAGTTGAGATTACAACAGAAGCCATATAATATAGAAAGGAAATCAGATTATGCAGTGGATAATATTAATTGGAGATGAGAACTTAGAAATATTTATAGAGGAAGAAATTAGATAGAAATGGTTAATGATAAATATTATGTTGGTTTTGAAGGTGAACCAGAAATACAATTTATTTGCAAGAGAGCAAATGAAGATGATGTGATTATTATATGGGAAGGTTACTTTGATGAGATAATGAGGAGTATGACACCAGAGGAAAAAGGGTGGACAGGATTAGCATATTATTACAATATGTATTTGGGGTGGTATGAAGAAAGTCCATGGATTATTAATGATTTATATATGGCATTACAGCAATTTAATACGATAAATTGTGAAGTGTTGAGTAGTGAAGCATGCGAGATATTGAAATTCATTTGTAATATGCTTAAAGAAGCTTTAGATAATAAAAATATTGTAACTATTTATCTGATATAGGAGTGTATATGAAAATATTAAAAGAAAATATAGAAGAGTTGCTTGTAAAAACCAGATACATATATAGAAAGCAATATAATGATATAGAACTAAATAGATTACTAAATTATTGGTGTTTTTTTGAAGAGAAAGAAATGGTGATTCAAGAATTAACGAATGAATCACTAGAAGTAATCTTATATAGTAAATACTATTGGTGTTCAAGATTCAAAGAAAAATATATAAAGTTATATGGTATAGATGTAGGTCTTGCTCAACAACAGTATAAAATTATTGAAGAATTAGATCAAAGATTAAATAATGGTATTGATTGGACAATTATTCAAGTGTTAGAAGAAACATAACTGTTCAGAACCATGAACAGTAACATTAAGGATATAAAATTACTGTAACAGTTCAACCGGGTTCATTCATAAAGTGCCAGAATATACAAATTGGCTAAAAATATTTTTTCTGGCTGGACACTTTATTCATGAATGGCGTTAAGCACATAAAAGTATATGCACAAATTGCCCTCTATGAGCAAGCTCACTCGTGCAATTTGCACATATACTTTTACCCGGCTGAACTGTTACAAATTACTTGATTAAGAGGTGAAGTTATGGCAAGAGAGGCAATGTTAGAAATAAATTGTGGCAGATATTCAAAAAAGATAATGGATGTAATAGATTTATTAAATAAAATTGGGTGGAAATATTTTAATTATAATAATGAAGTCGAATATTTGCCTTTAGGAGATAGTGATGATTATAATTGGCAAAAGGAGTTACTTTCCAAAAAAGAATTGCAAGATTTAATTAGTAAAAAGCAGGATAACTTAGAAGTAGTAGGTCTAAATTTATATTATAAAAATACAGGAGAAGGTATGACCTTTTTGGCTAAAAATACTGAAGAAGTAGTTATTGGTTTGGATATTAATAGAAAGACAATAGGGAATAATAGAGAATCAATAACTGATGTTGGATGGTATATAGAAAATATAATTCAAAAATTGATAGAGGAAAAATGTCCTATAGACTTTTTTAGATTTGAAGAATATACAGATTAAATGTAACTGTTCATGGTTCTGAACAGTTATAATAAAAGATAAATTAGGTGATTGGGAAAATATGATAGTGCTACTAGGCATATCACATTTGGAAATTCACAACAAAAGTTCATTAACTATTGTACTTATATAGCATATTTTGTGAAAGGAAATGTATATGTTAGAACAGCTTAAAGAATTAATTAAAAGATACAACTTAGTTGAAAAAGCGAAAGATTCTTTTTTGATAAATTTTAATAATTATAGGGAAGAAGAAAAAAATGAATTTAAAGAAATTTTTGGTGATTACAAAGAGGAGAAATTAAATGTGCGGCTTCATTCAATTTCCTATAACATCTGGCCAGAATCTGATTATGAATATATTGTTGTCCGAATGAAAATGGAGTATGATAATAAAATAGTAGGGGAATTTAAAGCTTGTTATAATATGAGTGGAGAATATGAAGATGATTATTTTGTAACTTACTGAAACTTTGCATATAAAAAGAAGGTTAATTGTATCTGTTCAGGTACTGAACAGATGCGGTTAATTAACATAATCTATGGAACGCTGAAAGATGGTAAAGAGTACCATATCCGAAGTGTGACTTTATTCAAGGAGAGAACCAAAAGATGGATCGATGGAAGCGAAATGAGATAATTCAAATTAAAAAAATGAAATGGAAGAAAAAATGGCGATAAATAGTTTGAAAAATATGCAATTTAATAAGTTTGTAGATGAAGAAACAATTAATAAGAAAAAAGCTGTTTTAGAAGACATAAATTGTAATAATGCAAAGCAAGAGAAAATTATATTCAAAGTAGATGATAGGGAAACAAACATAGAAAATATGAAAGAAGTAATAGAAAAAATTCAAAAGTCTGGAAATTGGTTTATTCCATCTCCAGTAGCTAGCAGCGACAAATGGTATGAGGTAGAAGTTGATAATATTAAGTTGGGTATTCAGGAATTATTTAGATTGTATGGAGAGGATTTTTTTACTATTATATTAAAAGAACAGAAAATTTTGATTGATGTGTTTTGGGATGAGGAATATGAGGGAATATACAATAGGCTGGGTATATACTGCATTTGTATTAAAAAATTGTAACTATACAGAACATGGAGGGAAAAGAATAATGTATAGTTTGGAAGATATTGAAAAAAAGCAAAATATTAAATTGCCTGAAAAATATAAGCAATTATATAAATCTGGTTTTAAAGAAATTGATGGTCGATTTGAAATCCATACTAATGAAGAAATTACTAGAATAAGTAGTTTTTTAACTGTTACTGAAATTAATGATATTTTGGAAGAGTTTTACGATTTATTTGGATATGATATAGTTCCGATTGCGGAAACAGAATATGAGGATTATATATGCTTGTATTATAGAGAAAACAACATAATTCCATTAATAATATATTGGTCTTATGAATTAGCAGTAGAAAATCCTGAGGAAGCAATATTTTATTTATATGATAATATAGATAAATTTGTAGTTGAATTAAAATAATAGACAAAGAAATTTACTTTATTAAAATTAAAAATATGGGTAACTATTCAGAACTATGAACAGTTACGTTTAAGCCCCATAATAATTTGCCTTCGGCGAAGGGGCTTAACATTATGGACAGGATTCCATTACCAAAATGATTACCTCTATGGATGGTATATATTTAGAAATGGTATAATAGTTGAATAAAGATGGGGAAAAATAAAATGATAGAAGATTTGAAAAGGACATTAAAATATAACAATATAGAGGATATCTATTTGACAGGATTTGTTGATATTGAAGATGGGATAGCACAATTTTACCATGATTTGAGATTTATATATTTTGAGCTTAACTCTAGATATATAGAATTTGAATCAGTTAATCAATATTCAAAACTTAGAATTAAAATAGTTGATTCTGTTTCATATAACTATGAAATTGATGAAGATATGATAAAAGGAAAATCATCTGTTAGTGAAGTTATTTTAAGTGATACAATGGCAAAAGGTAATAGTATAGATAACATTATATTTTATAATCTAGAAGAACAAGAAGAATTGATTTGTGATGCGATAGAGATAAATCTGGTTAATGGACAAGTAATATTTTTAGACCCTTCATATTATTTTGGAATTAACATAGGAGGAAAAGAACAAAAACAAAAGTGGAAATTTAATCTTGAAGAACATGCAAAAGTAAGAGAAA
>CAMWUK010000175.1 GCA_947177415.1 uncultured Clostridiaceae bacterium | reverse complement strand
GTGCCAGCCAGCGAAACACCAGCTACAGATGTACCAGCCAGTGAGACACCAGCTAGTGTAGTGCCAGCACCTACCAGTGATACAGGAAATAATAATCCACTTGAAACTACAAAGCCAATTGTTACAACATCTCCAACAAAAGCACCAGTTAAGATGCAAGTTCTTTTGGGATTTAAGCAAGCTTCTCCACAGAAACTTGGAACAAGTATAGGTCTTGTGGCTAATGTAACAGGAGGAAAAGCAGGTTATAAGTATACTTTTGTTGCTGAGTTATCCAATGGATTTACACAGACAATCGCTAAAAATACAAGTAAGAATACTGTAACATGGAAACCAACCAAGACAGGAACTTATACAGTAACCGTAACTGTAACAGATGCAAATGGTTCGAAAGTATCAAACTCTGCAAAATATAAGATTACAGCAAAAACTGTTAAGAAGAAACTTGCGATTACCAAAGTAACTGTAAGCAAAAAGACTATAAAACTTAAGAATAAGATTAAAATTACAGTGAAAGGTACGGCGAGCAAAGGAACTTTGAAGTTTAAGTTTGTTGTAAAGAAAAATGGTCAGAAGAAAGCTACAGTAATTAAGAAATATAATACAAAGAAGACTGCATATTGGAAACCAAAGAAAGCAGGTAAGTATACTATTACTGTGTATGCTACAGATGGTTCTAAGAAAACGGTGAAGAAGAATATTAAAGTAACCGTAAAAAAGAAATAGAATAATTGAGGTTTAAAAATGATAGAAGGGGATCACTACGAGTTGTAGTGATTCTCTTTTTGTGTTACAGTTCAGCCATGTTGTATATTCTGGCAAAATATGAATGGTATGGCTGAACTGTTACCTTTTTGTTACTGTTCACTCACAAGCTTGACACTTGCTGTCAAGCTATGTGCCAAGAACATAGAACAGTCAAGAATCCAGCCTTTCGCCAAAGGCGAATTACAAATAGGCTGGATTCCATTACTGCTAGCACCGTAGGTACGAACAGTAACACCTTTTTTCTAGTTTAATAGGGATGTTAACTTGCATTGCTTGCAAAAATACAAATAGAAAATGGAGGAATAAAGATGTTTCAAGAAAATTTAAAAGAGTTAAGAAAGAAAAAAGGATATTCTCAACAAGAGTTGGCAATCCGATTAAATGTAGTCCGTCAAACTATCAGTAAATGGGAAAAAGGACTATCAGTACCAGACACAGATACTCTAATAAAAATGGCAGAAATCTTTGAAGTTTCAGTGAATGAATTGTTAGGGGCAAAGTTGGAAATAAAGGATGAAGAAAAGCATGATGCGATAGCAGAACAATTGGCTCGGATTAATGAACAATTGTCTATAAAAAATAATCGGTGAAGAAAGATTTAGAAGACAATAGGAATTGTTCTTTTGGTTAGCTTTATTTTTTTGGTAATAATATTATTATTAGGATTTGTGGGATTTGGTGCTATTAAAAGTGAAGGCGGGGAAATAACAGAATTAGAAACCATGGAAAATTTTTATATAGAAGAAATGGTATAGGGTTTTAATTTATCATAATGAGGGGTTAGGGGAGTTGATGTGGGCTTGCCCACTTTGTTCTTTAATATTATATTGCATAATTGTTAAAAAGTATTGAAAAATGTGAAATAATTTGTTAAAATATTAATATAATTATATGAAGAATATTATTTAATGAGGAAAATGGAACAGAAAAGGATGAATATGCACAGAAAGGTTGTGCTTTTTTAACAAGGAGAGGAGGTTTTTGTTGAATCGGAATATTGGTTTGAATAGATACAAACACAAAGATACTACAAAGGAAGAAACATTTGTTAATAATTTTGTGACTATTCAGGTAGAAACACGCATTTACTGCGTGTTTACGTAGCAAAATGTGAATTTTGATTGTTCTAAGCCCTTTGCCAAAGGCGAATTTTCATGGGCTTAGAACGTAACTGTTCATGGTTCTGAACAGTTACATAACTTTTAAGAAAGGAAGCGAATGTAATGGCAAGAAGAAAAATTTTAAGTTGTGCACTTGCAGCATTGATTGGGTTGTCTGGTATATTCGGTGAAGTGAGTATTGCACCCTCCCATATTAATGAAGAGGCAATAGCAGCCGTAAAAGAGAGTACAACTGCAAGGAATGAACAACAAGTGGCTGTAGAAGATGCACAAGTAGATGCAGGAAATTATGGATTATGTGATAATACAAAAGATGGTGCAATATTACATGCTTTTTGCTGGTCTTTTAAAACTATCAAAGAAAATATGAAGAGTATAGCAGAAGCTGGGTTTACTACGGTTCAGACTTCACCAATTAATGAATGCAATAGTAATTATCCAACAATGGCATTTTGGGATTTGAATCAGATAGATAATAAAAAATATGATGGGCATCAAGGAGCATGGTGGTGGCATTATCAACCGACAGATTGGGTAATTGGCAATTATCAGTTAGGAACCAGGGATGAGTATATAGATATGTGTGAGGAAGCAGATAAATATGGTGTTAGGATTATTAGTGATGTACTTCCAAATCATACCACACCACAACTTGATGCTGTAGCTGATAATCTTGCAAATGCGGCAGGAGGAAAGACTGCGGGAGCACTTTATCATAATTGTGGATTTAATGAAATTCAAAATTATGGAAACCGTTATGAATGTACATTGGGGCAAATGGGTGGACTTCCTGATGTTAATACAGAAAATCAAGGATTTCAGGCATATTATATAAAATTCTGTAATGATGTGGTTGCTTGTGGTGGAGATGGATTCCGTTATGACACTGCAAAGCATATAGGTGTACATAGTGATCCTAAAGATTCATCAAATACCAGAGGAGTAAATGATTTCTGGGATGTAGCAACTGGGCAGAAAGAGGTAAATGGTGTAAAGTTTAATAAACCTGATAATTTCTTTATTTATGGTGAAGTTTTGCAGGATGATGGTATACCATATGGTGAATATGCTTCCTATATGAATATGACAGCCAGTTCTTATGGACATATTTTAAGAGATAGATTAGGCAATTACAGTTTAAATTCTGGGGACATTAGTGATTGGGCACATGCAACACCGGATAAAATTGTAACATGGGTGGAATCTCATGATACCTACTGTAATGAGCATGAATCTGCATGGATGAATGACTGGCAGCTTCGTGCAGGTTGGGCAGTTATTGCTGCCCGTAATAATGGTACACCTTTGTTTTTTTCAAGACCAGATGGTTCTGATGGTAAGTCAAAAAACTATTATGGCAAAAATGTACTTGGTGCAGTTGGAAATGATCAATTTAAGCACCCGGAAGTTGCAGCATGTAATCATTTCCGTAATGCTATGGTAGGAGAATCAGAATACATGAGCAATCCAAATGGCAATGGAAGTGTTTTAGTGATTGAACGTGGAACAAAGGGTGCAGTTATTATTAACCTTGGTTCTGATGTGGCAAATGTGAAATTAAATAAAGTAGCAGATGGAACGTATTTAGAAGAAGTAAGCGGAAAACAGGTACAGGTTTCAGGTGGAACTTTAAATCATACCATACCTGGAGGAACTATTGCAGTTGTTTATAGTGGAACAACAATAACAAAAGACCCTTCAGTTTCAGTTTCTAAAGACAGCTCTAATTTTACAGCACCATTTGAGTTAACTTTAACACCAGCCAATGCGGACAGAGCAACGTATTCTATTAATGGAGGAGCGGAAGTTGAATTTACAAAAGCAACAAAAATTACAATTGGTGAAGGTTGTGAAATTGGTGATAAAGTAACAATAAAGGTTACTGCAACTGGCGAAGGAGAACCATTTAGTAAAACTTATACATATACAATGATAGATACTCCGGATATACCAGAAGCGAAGATTTATATCCGCGTTAAAAAATCGGATTTCTCCAGTGCACCAAATGCTTATGTATATGTAGATGGAACACCTGCAAAAGAGTTAAATGGAGCTTGGGATAATGCTGGTGCCATGACAGAAGAAGGCGATTATTATGTGTGGTATACAAATGATGCAGAAAGTGCAAAAGTTATCTTTAAGTATGATGGAGGGCAAGATCCAGCAGCAGAAACTCCGGGATATGATATTTCTGGATATATGGAATATGATAAAAGTGTAAAGAAAGTAACAGCATTTACTCCAGCACCTAAAAAAACTAAAGCACCTACACCAACAGTAGATCCAACAGTAGCACCTACACCAATAGTAGAACCAACAACGAAACCATCAGAAAAGCCAACAGAAAAACCAACGGAAAAACCGACAGAAAAACCGACAGAAAAACCGACACAAAAACCTAGTCCTACTCCGGCAGAAGAAAGAGAAATCAGTGTTTCGGTAGCAGATAAGAGTAGTTTTGATGAGGAAACTTTAAGTGTAAAAATCACCTTAAGGGGTGAAGATACAGGAACTTACACAGTCGATGATGGACCGGAGCGTAGCTTTAGATCTGGTGACAGTGTTATTCTTGGAGAAGGTAAGATTGCAGATACAGATGTCACCTTAAAGGTAAAAGCTGGAAATAAAACAGAGACATTTACCTACAAGAAAGTGTTTAATCCAGAGAAAACAGTAGTAAAAACTTCTGCAATTGCCCGTATCCAGAGTTTATTTGAAGTGGTGGCAGAAGCTGCAAAAGTAAATGCTGGTGCTGTTTCGGGAACACCTGATAGTGGTTACTATGGCACAAATCCCAATAATCAGACGGGAGCTAAGAAGACAATTTCTTCTGCTTCTGATTTTACAGAAGATATGATTATTGCACAGGGTATTGCTAATGATGATCCGGCTGCTTTCAAAGGTACTCATGAAGCACCAAAATTTGATCAATATGCTATGTATGGAGCGTGGGATGATAATAATGTGTATCTTGGTATTCAGTATACCAATGTAATTGATGTTGTGGATCCGTTACAGGAGGCACCACAACTAGAGAAAGGAAAGCCATATAGCGAGGATGCAGATATTCCTCAGATGTTTGTATTTGACACAAAAACCGGAAATTATACAGACGGTTCTACTAATGATACAGACCAGACAACAGCATGGAATATTGATGTAAAATACAGTGGAGATGCTAAAGTGGATAAAGTATTTTGTTATTCACCAAAGTTTAGTATTGTAAATCAGGCATTCTTTCCAGTAAATAATGGTAAAGTTGACTATGATAATATTGTTAAGACAGGCTATCACTATATAAATGCAGAAAGAGGAGAAAAGTATGAGGATCATACTATTCCAGGAGTGTCAATTGCCTGGGAAGATGGTTTTTTTGGAAAAACAATGTACGGAATTAAAGCCAATGGATATGAAGGATATACACCTGCTGACTTATCAGATTCCTCAGCGGCATGGACAGATTTCCTAACAACTGGACATGATACGAAACATGATACATTTTGTATTGTAACCCTTCCGCTCAATCTGTTAAATGTGACTGCTTCAGATATTGAAAGTAATGGTATTGGAGTGATGTCAATTGCAACATATGGTTCTAGCGGCATAGGTTCTTTGCCAATGGATATGACAATGTTGGATAATGCTACAGATGCATTTTCGCAAGATGATTCTACTTCTGCAGAAAAAGAAGATTCAGATGTAGTAACAGTTCCTTTGGCACAGTTAGGTGGTTCTTATGATGGACCAGTAAAGACAAAAACACCAGCAACAAAGACACCAACGACAGAAACACCATCCAGTGAAACACCAGCATCTAATATACCATCCAGTGATGTGCCAGCTAGTAAGACACCAGCAAGTGAGACACCAGCAAGTACAGTACCAGCAAGTGAGACACCAGCAAGTACAGCACCAGCAAGTATAATGCCAGCAACAGAAACACCATCCTCTGACAAGATTTCTGTAAACTTTGGTGCAGATTATTCTTCTCCACAGTATGATAGTAGAGAATTAGTTTTAAAAGCAGAATCAAAAGGCGGTTCTCCAGCAAAATCTTATGAATTTTATGTGGACAATAAGAAAGTACAGGATGCATCAGAAAAGAATAGCTGCAAGTGGAAAGGCGAAGCTGGAAAACATACTATTAAAGTAGTGGTAGAATATAGCTCTGGTAAGATTTCTTGTGAAAAGAATTTTGAAATCTATGCATCTGGTACAACCACGGTAACAGAAATTCCAAAAACGAAAGCACCAGTTCCTACACAGACTGCAACCGTGGAAGATACACCAACACCTACTAAAGATACCGAAAAGAAAAGTCCAAGTCCGGCAGTACCAACACCTACTATGATGGTAACACCGGCACCAACAAAGAAACCTGGACAAGACAATCCGGTAGAAGATAAGCATAATACAAATATCAAGATTAACTTTACAAAGAAAAATCCAACAGTCTTATCTTCTGCCGCAGGACAGAAAGTTACATTCTATATGGGTGCCACAGGAGGAGCCGGAAATTACACTTACCGTGTAGAAGTTTTGAATGCATCAGGAAAGAAGGTAAACCTAAAAATAAAGAACACTTCTAGTAAGGATTTTGAAAAAGAAGCAGTTTGGATTGCTAGTAAGATGGGCACTTATAAAGTGAAAGTCGTGGTAACAGATAAAGAAGGATATTATAATAGTAGAAGTGTAACTTATAAGATTACAAATCCAATTACCATAAAGACATTTAAGGCTAGTAAAACTACGATTAAGAAAGGTAAGAAAATTAAGTTTACGGTAAAAGCTACTTCCTATGAATCTGTGAAATACAGATTTAAACTGCAGAAAGTGGGTAGTAAAACGATAAAAACACTAAGTGGTTATTCTAACAAAAAAACATACACATGGAAGGCAACAGCCAAAGGAAAGTATTATGTATACTTACAAGTGAAGGATGCAGATGGAAATACCAAACAGGTGAAAAAGAAAATTACTGTAAAATAATGT
>CAMWUK010000174.1 GCA_947177415.1 uncultured Clostridiaceae bacterium | reverse complement strand
GTATTATTCTTACAAATGAAGATAGTTACACAAGTTGCGTTAAAAAACACTTCAAAGATAAATCAGTTGTAAAGCTGTTACTAGATTAAAAAACATAAGAAAGAAAAGAGGTAATTTTATGAAGAAAAAAGTGATTATAGGATTTTGTGTTCTTGTTGTTATTATTGCTATAGCATCACAGGGAGGTACTGATGATGAAAAAAGTAACGATAATCAAATATCTACTACAGAAAATGTAGTAGATAACACAAGTAAAGAAAGTGCAAGTAAAGCCACAGAAGAACCTAAGAAAGAAGAGAAATATTCAACTTCACTTACGGCAGGTCAGTATGTGTCAGGAATTGATTTTCCAGCAGGAACATACAACATCAAAGCAAAAAGTGGTAATGGAAATGTAAGCAGTTCCAACATGTACAGTGGTGGATTAAACGAAATCATGAGTTTAGAGGATGATGGAATTTCAATTAAGGATTTCAGTAATGCAAAGTTTCCAGAAGGTGTTGTGTTAAGCATATCTAGTGATTTAAAGATTGAGATAAGTACAGATGCAGCAGATGTTTCTGGTATGAAGAAAAGAGAGAATAAAAATGCTAAAGAAGTAACACTAAAAAGTGGCAACTATGTTGCTGGTAAAGATTTTAATGTAGGAACTTATGATATTGTTGCTGTAAAAGGAAGCGGAAATGTAAGTAGTTCTAATTTATTCGATGGTGGATTGAACGAAATTATGGGCGTAAAAAAAGATGGCTTTAGTATAAAGAAATATAAAAATGCTATTTTTGATGAAGATGTAGAATTAAGCATATCAGGAGTTCAAGTAAAACTTGTCCCAAGTAATTAAAAAGAAGTTTTAGAGTTGTGTTATTTTGAATGGGTATAAAACGATGCTTTTATGGGAGTTACTGAACTTTCGGTTTTAGAGTTGTGTTATTTTGAATGGGAACTGTTGCACCAGTGCAACTAACGCACATTGACAATATAATATACTTAACCGGGGAGCCGATGGGGCGATATGCCAGCTGCTGGACTTTATGGAAAGGAGCTGGTGCCAATGGTTACATATTCGGATTTAATCCAGTTTGTAATTATGCTTTGTGCAGTAGCAACATTAGCTATTATTGTTACTGATAAACGCAAAAAATAACGCCCTCCGTCTGGTAAACTAAGGCGTTATTTTATAACACACATTTTGCCAGCAGCTAGGCTTCATCTAGCTATCGGCTCTCTTGTTAAGTATATTATATTTCATTATGTGCAAAACGTCAATAGAAAAATAACCGCCCCTGTATTAACAGAGACGGCATTTCATAGATTACTAGCAAAACCAATTTGCACGATATAATCTACCCTCAACAAGTACATTATATCATGCATTCTAGGTTTTGGCTAGGGTGTATTTTTTATACCAGTTTTTAGAAAGGATGATGACTATGGCAATGAGATTACCACCCGGTTATGGCAGTGTAACCAAATTATCAGGAAACAGGAGAAGACCTTTTATGGTCAAGGTAAATTCTTCTCTGGATGAAAGAGGATATCCGAAATTTGATATTCTTGGATATTATGAGAAACGTGCAGATGCCCTGCAGGCTCTTGCTGACTACAACAAGAATCCATACGATTTAAAGGCAAGCAAAGCAACTTTTCAAGATGTCTATGAGATGTGGTTTAAATGGAAATATGAGACCTCAAAAAAGAAATATTCCAAAAGCAGTATACATTGCACTGTTGGAGCATTTAAGAAGTGTGCAGCACTACATAAACGTATCTTAAACGAATTAAAGACACCAGATTTGCAAGCTGTTCTGGATGATTTCACACTATCCCATGCCTATATGGAACATATAAAGAACCTTTTTAACCAAATGTATAAGTATGCTATGGAATATGATATTGTACAGAAAGATTATTCCCAGTACGTAAGGATCAATAAAGCAGATGATGATGAGCATGGTGTACCATTTTCCCAAGAAGATATAGAAAAATTGTGGCAATATAAAGATGATGAAGTTGTGGCTACTGTTCTTATCTTTATTTATTCCGGTTGGAGAATCTCTGAACTTTTAGGGATGAAACGGGAAGATGTGGACATAGAGAATCTTACCTTTACTGGTGGAGTAAAAACCCAAGCTGGGAAAAATCGTATAGTGCCTATCCACTCTGTAATTGTTCCACTAGTAAAGCACTGGTATGATAAAGAAGGTGCTTATCTTATTTGTAACAATAAAGGAAAGAAGATGTCTATGAATAAGTACAGGGAATTGTTTTCTGGTGCTTTGGAACTAACATGTATTACGGAACCACATACTCCTCATGATTGCCGGCACACATTTACCAGTCTCTTGGATTCTGCCGGGGCGAAACCTCTTTTAATTAAATTGCTGGTAGGACATGCAAGTCAAGATTTAACAGAAAGAGTATATACTCATAAAACAATTGACGAGTTGAGGGATGCTGTAGAAATGATTAAATTATATCAATAAGTTAAGCCCTATAAAAAGGCTTAGCTTTGTTACTTTCGTGTTACTTTCAATCCAGATTTATGTATTTTTTCTAACATGTAACAAACTCTAAAACCCTTTAAAATAAAGGATTTCTTGATTTTAAATTTTTGTAAAATTCTCATTTTCTTAAGGATTTCTTAATAACTTTTCTGATAAAATAAGTTGTAATTATTCAAAATATCTTTTTAGTAGAAAGGACTATCACTTTATGAAAAATACGATTTTATCAGCAAAAGATTTATGTAAAAGTTTTGCTCATAACGGAGGGCAGCTTCATATCCTCTCCCATATTGATTTAGAACTTTTTGAGGGAGATTTCACTGTTATTATGGGAGCATCCGGCTCTGGAAAATCTACTTTATTGTATGCTTTAAGCGGTATGGACAGAGCAACAGCAGGTCAGGTTATCTATAATAACACAGACCTTGTGACAATGAGTGAGAAAAAACTTGCCACATTGCGGCACACGGATTTTGGCTTTATTTTCCAGCAAATGCACCTTGTGAGTAATCTAACCTTATTTGAAAACATCGTGGTGCCTGGATATTTGAATAAACAGAAAACTGCTGCCAGTATCAAAGATTATGGAGAAGAATTAATTGAGAAAATGAATCTTTCTTCTATTAAATCTCATCTTCCGTCACAAGTCTCAGGCGGTCAGCAACAGCGTTGTGCCATTGCACGGGCAGTAATTAACCAGCCAAAACTATTGTTTGCAGATGAGCCTACCGGAGCATTGAACCGAAAAAGTAGTATTGACGTATTAAATCTTTTAACAGAGTTAAATTTTTCCGGACAAAGTATTTTAATGGTTACCCATGATATAAAAGCCGCTCTGCGTGCTACAAGAATCCTTTATCTTGAGGATGGTAAAATCATAGGAAATCTTACCTTGCCACCTTATAAGCCCGATGAAGAAAAAAGCCGGGAAACACAAATCAATGCGTGGCTTGGATCTATGGAATGGTAGGTGAGAAAGATGGAAATATTAACAATTTTAAAAGCAAATATTAAGCACAAAAAAGGTGCCTTCAAAAGCGTCATTATTCTAATGTTTATTATTACAGTTGCCATGACAGCAATTATCAGCACCAACGACCTTACTTATAAGGCTCTAAAAAAAGCTATAACAGAGATTGATACTGGTGATATGATTGCATGTGTTGACGATTCTTCTGATATGGAAACAATTTATAACGGACTTTCTAATAACAAAAATGTAGCTTCCTTCCGGGCTGATGATGTTCTCTATACAAATCACTATATTATAAATGGTGAAGAAATAGAAAATGAAAATTCGTATTTTATAGCAAAATGGAATAGCAATTACAAGGTATTTCAAGATAATCTGCATGGTTTTATAGAAGATCCAGAACCTTTGAAAAAAGGTGAAGCTTATGTCCCAATCTGCTTTCAAAATTTATATAATTGTGAGATTGGAAGTAAAATCATAATTAAAACTAATGCTGGAGATAGGGAATTTCATGTCAAAGGATTTGTACAGGAACCATTATATGGCTGCTTTTTTATAGGTGTAAAACAGTTTTTTCTCTCTGATACAGATTATGACCTGCTTTTGAAAAGAAAGGAAAATACAACCGACAGAAAACAACTGATTGGTCTAGGTAAAATTTTTCAGATATTTCAAGCGGATAACAGTAATCTTTCCATGACAGAATGGAAAAAATCACTAAATGACTCAAGTGGAATTATGGATAATGCCCTTCTTGCAGAATCTAAAGAGACAATGATAGATTATACCACCATTTTCCCAAAAATTGGTTCCGGCATCTTGTATGCTTTTGTTATTCTACTATTTGTAATTGTTCTTGTTATTATATGTCATAGCATATCAACAGGAATTGAAATGGATTATACTAATCTTGGTATCCTAAAAGCAACTGGATTTTCAAACCATAAAATTCGGGAAATCTATATTTTACAATACATGACAGCACAACTTTTGGGTATTATTTTAGGAATGATGTCCTCTTATCCCGTTACTATTTTGCTTGGAAAACTCTATTTGCCAATTACAGGCATACTAATAGGCTATGGTATTTCCTTTTATAAAATTTTCTTATTACTTCTTACCATGATTATAATTATATGCATTTTTGTAGTTATTTTAACTGCAAAAGTAGGAAGAATCTCTCCTGTAAGAGCAATTTCAGGAGGTGCCGAACAAATTTATTTTGACAGCCGTCTTAAGATGCAAATTAACAAAAGGATGCTTTCCCTAACCCTCGCCTTCCGGCAGTTTATCACAAATAAGAAACATTATGTGGGCACACTAATGATTTCATCAATATTGGTATTTTTCATGATGAGCATAAGTTTACTTGCAAATTGTATGAGTTCAGAACGCTTTATGGAAAGTATAGGTAAAATTCCATCTGATCTGGAGGCTCAATTATATTTTAATAAAGATGATATTATGACAGAGCTGGATAAAATAGAAAAAGAAATTGGAAAAATTGCTGGAATTACAGATTTTAATGCATTAAGTATGGAATATATTTCCCTAGATGGGGTGAATATTCATTGCGATTTTTACAGCAATCCTTTGATTATTGAAAAAACACTTATCAAAGGCAGAATACCAAAATACAAAAATGAAATATCCATTACTCAAATTGTGGCAGATGAATATGGGCTAAATATTGGTGATACCGTAACACTATCCAAAGAAAATGAGGCAGATTATCTTATTACAGGATTACATCAATCTTCAAATGATCTAGGCTTGTGTATTGCCATGAGTTATGATGCTTACAAAAGAATTGGTAATAAAATACCTCATTCTCTTTATATTAAACTTGCTGACAGCAGTCTCGCAAAAAAAGTGACAGATTTTCTTAATGAAACCTATCCTGATAAAGTAGAAGCGGTTCTTGCTGATCCAGATAACACACAAATGAAGTTAATCGAAACTATATTTATTGGGATTTCCGCTCTAATTTATATTATCTCCATTATATTTGCCTTGATTACAGTGAGTATGGTTTGTATGCGAAGTTTTTTAAGAGAACGAATAGACATTGGAATTTACAAAGCACTCGGATTTACAGTCCGACAACTCCGTCTACAATTTTCTTTCCGTTTTCTTACAGTTTCCGCTATAGGATCCACCTTGGGTGTAATATTGTGTATTTTCTTATGTCCTTCTTTGATGAAAATACTCCTGGGGGGACTTGGAGTTACGAATTTTGCCACCGATTATACTCTTGGTGTTATCGTTGTTCCAGTTTGTGTTATATGCTTTTGCTTTTTCTTGTTTGCTTATCTGGTTTCAGGGAAAATTAAGAAAGTGGAAGTCAGGGAATTAATATCAGAATAATAAAAAAAGATTGTATTATCAATGTGGTAAAAAATGATGGTAAGAGTATCTATTATGATGCGTATGCATTATGTCAAAAACGAGATAAAGTTTGTATCAATTGTTCTATTCCTGTTTTCATTTGGAATGGAGCAAAGGACGATACAACGCCCGTTTCTTATGCAGAATATTTGGCAAAAAAGTATGATGCTAAAGAGATACATATAATAGATGATGTTGGACATATAATGTATCTTTTGTATTGGAAAGAGATTGTTCTTGAAACACTGAATGTATAATGGAGTCATTTAGAAACTCTAATTCCAGCTTATGGAACTGAAAAATTGAGATTTGTATGGAGGAATACATTATGAAAAAAATTTGGAATGCATGGTTAAAAAATTCAATATTTATATTTTGTGTTATATACACAATTGCAACTTTAGTAAATAGTTTTGCTTATTTAGCTTCAGGAATATATTCAGACCCTAGTGGAAATTGGCACGAAATTGATAGAGCAATTATTGTTTTAATAGGTGTTGTTGCTTATGAAATGGCAACTAAGTTGCCGATTAAAAGTATATGGTTAAGAATGGTTATAACATATATTCCTACAATGTTGCTTGCTGTTTTATTTATTGGGTTATCTGGTTTTAGAGAACCATTGGCTTCATCTGCCTATAGAGATATTTTTATAAATTATACTGGGCTATTTTTAATAGTATCAGTGATAGCAATTATGTTTGAAAAAAAAAGCACAAGGGATAATGTGTTGGAGAATAAAATTGATTACACAATTTCAGAACAGATTGAACAGTTGAATAGAGATGGTAGTCATAGAGGCTACTAAAAAACATCGATTTTTAATAGTTGGAGTAATAACTTTAATATCGTTACAGTTCACACTCATTTTCTAATAGAATTTCTGTTAGTCTGGTGTGAACTGTAGCGATTTTTTTTTCTATCAACAACATAAAATTACTATTTCGCATTTTCCACCCGAATATGTTGAACAGGCACTGTGGTATCATTGATAGGCAAAATATTTACTTTCATTTTTTTCAATTTTTTTAATACAGTTGGCAAAGTTTTTACTGTCATTTCTTTTCCAGCACCATCATGCATCAAAACCATTGCATTATTATAAGTCTTTACACCCGAAATTACATTACTTACCATCTGTTTTTTTGTTAACTTTTTGCCTGTGGCATCACCATTGATTACATTCCAGTCAAAATATGTTAATCCCTGTGCATCCACATAACGAATTACTTTTTTCATACCTATTTTACTAACTTTATTGCTGCTTCCTCCTGGAAATCTTAAATATTTTGGTCTCTCTCCTGTCACATC
>CAMWUK010000173.1 GCA_947177415.1 uncultured Clostridiaceae bacterium | reverse complement strand
GCTCTCAGTATGGGGGCTGTTATGTATATTTATTCTATATTTCTTTATATCTTCAATTACCTCCTTATTATACTCATAATCCCTTAAGTTTGCTTTAATCCAAAATGAATATTCTTTAAATTCTTGTATAATAGGCTCATCTAAAATTAACATTTTTCTTTTCAATTTTTCAAAATAATTGTATTCACAATATTTTTTGATTATATTTATTCTTCTAAACACCCCTTAGGTGCAGTTCCTGCAGTATCTCCTCAAAATGTTTATTATGTCTTTCTATAAAAGCTTCTTCCAGCACAAACTGATTCAAAGCATCCTTCTCAATGTTGTACATATCAAAAACAGCACTGGTATAACCTTCCTTAAACTCTTCCCATTCTTCTTCATTCCATGCATTATATAATATTTGTATTATTTTATCAATTTGTTCCTGATATTTTTGATTAATGCTAAGCATCATCAAATCATCTCCCACACTATAGTCATCTTCTCTTGCATACACAAGATAGTGAAACCATTCTTCATGTTTCATAAATTCTTCAGCCAGCATAAGCAGCCCTCTAAAATCTCCAAATTCAAAATACAATGCCGCAGGAAAATATGTAAACAATTCCCATTGCCAGTCCTCCCATTCTTGGCTTGTCTCTTTTTCCTGAACCAGACTAATCCATTTCTTCATTGCTGCTGCTGGATTCTCCTTCATAGTCTTTACAATATCATCTACGCTTTCTCTCATCTTCTTTTCTTCTACATCAAATTCTTCAAATTGAGGTTCTTCATGCCCATCTTCTTTTTCCTCTAACCCATCTACAAATTCAAAAAATCCATCCTCTGTCAGTCTGCTTTTAAATTCTTTATAATTTTTGAAGTAAGTTTTACACTCCCATACATATACAACAAAGCACTTCTTAGCAATATCCTTTTGTTTCTCCCGTTTCTTTTGAAACAAATCCAAAAAGTCCTATCCAACTTCGCTTTAACTTATATTTTAAACAAATTTTTTTAAGATTATTTCGACAAACTGAGAATGTACTTTCAAATTGGAAGGTGCTACTGAAAATCGCCTTTTAAATTTATATTTTTTAAACGTGTAATATGCTGACTGAAACAAAAACTTTTCAAAACTCTCACAAAAAATTTCTTCTATCCTACCTTCCCATACATTAACAATTTCTCTTTTTTCATTAGGCAGCAACGAAAAAAATAAATCGTCTCTAAAGGTTGAATTATAAAACGGAAAAAATGGATATTTTATTGTATCAGGTTCGTATACTCCATATTCTGTATACAAATCTATAATTTCAAAAATACATCCTTTTCCTTCCAAAAATCCATTACATAATCCACCATCATTATTTCCCATAGCTCTAAGGTAGCATAAATTCCGTTACTGTTCACACCTACGGTGCAAACAGTAACGGAATCCAGCCTATTTATAATTCGCCTTCGGCGAAAGGCTGGATTCTTCTCTACCACTACTTATTCTTACGTACTTTGCAGCAAGTGCAAAGTACTACTTGTGAACAGTAACTAAATAACTTTTCGGAAAATCGTCAGCCCATTGCTTTATATTGACTTTATCTCTCAATTGTTGAATTTGCTCTTCACTTGCACCCTCAATTTGATATTTCCAGATATCATTATAATAATCAATATATTCTATTAATCTATCAATCACTCTACCTTCATCACCTTTTCTTGGGATGTCATTACTGTTTATTTGCATAATCCATATACTCCTTTATATTTTCAGGATCTTTGCATGTATCACACTATTCTTTTTGCTTTTTCTTTTGAATACTTAATCGTAACTATTCAGGTAGAAACACGCATTTACTGCGTGTTTCGTAAGAAAAAATGAAAGTTGGTTGTTCTAAGCCCTTCGCCGAAGGCGAATTTTCATGGGCTTAGAACGTAACTGTTCATGGTTCTGAACAGTTACACTTAATCAATTTCTCTCCATCTGCTAACTCTTCTATCATCTTATTATTAATCATTATTGTTATCATTCCTTTCGCTTTGCTCAAGGCACAAACGACATGAAAAAGCTTGTTGTGTCTCCTCTCCACTTTATTTATAATTAGACTTAGGAATAGCACTTCTCTAACCTTTCAAAATCTCAGTTAATTCATTCATCAATTCTTCTGTGAACCTCTTCAAATCTTCATATTTTATTATAAAATCAAACCCTATTGAATATCCAGAACCCGCATTTTCTAAACAAGCTGCATTTATCCACAACTTAACAAGAACAATCACATCTTCATAATAATCATCTGTGTTCTCTAGACAAATTCTAAACTCGGCTTCCAACCCACAATAACTATGCTCCTTATACTCACTTGTGATATTTCGTTCATCAATCACAGATTGCAATCTACTCAAAAAAATTTTAATTCCTTCTAGACTAAAAGCCTTTCCTGTTAAAATATAATTATCTTCTTGAACTGTTAGCAAAAATTCATACGGTATCCAATTAAGATAATCTGCTTGACTTTTATCATATATAAATCCCTTTCCATTATGCAAGTTCAATTCAAAAGTAATTGAAGATTTCCAATCACAGCTCTTTATTTTTGACATTTTTTTCCTCCCATTTAAAACTTAGGTGAAGAATAATAACCACCATTATTATTTAACATTTTCTTTACCGAATCTATAGTACTTAATGTGTTTTTAACTCCATTTGCTACATTTCCACCTATTACCGAAACGATGCTTTTTCCATTTTTATCTACGATAACAACATCATATCCATACGAATTTTTCTTTATATACACTATCCTTCATTCTACATCTTTTATATCTTAAAAATTTGTTACAACAATAAAGTCCATCTCTCCATTTTTCCAATCCTTATCCCAATCCCGTAAATGAGAATGACATATTTCCGTTTCACCCGAAACACTAGTTTCACCCGAAACACTACTATGAAGTTTTTTCACATTGATTAAAAAATCAATTATTTTATCCAATTCTTCAAGGCTACCTTGTATAGAAACCTCTTGCAACTCTATCAATTCTTCATCACCATTTCTATATCCATATGCTTTCATAACTAATCATTTCCTTTCCAACCATTCTTTTCTAACCACTTTCTAACCTTATTACTGATTTTCGGAATTCCTTTATGTTTATCATGAACCGTACCATCATAATTTAAAGAAGTTCCATCTTTAAAGTGAACATGAGGTTTTGCCCATTCACATGGGTTTTATCAACTCTATCTATTTCATTTGGTGCTTGTCCTTTCTCAATTTGTTGCTGCATATTGGACTGACTAGCTACCTGTTGATTATTATTGGAATAACGCTGTCTTATCTTTTCTACCATAATATCCAACTGGATTCAAGTCCTTGTTCAAAAAATAACTTTTTTAATTTAATATTTGTTTTATCTAAATCCCCATACCTTTAAATTCTATATCTAATATCTTTTCAATCCATTTTATTTTTTCATTTAAATTTCTGTACATTCCATATCCTTCATCAATAGTTAATTGGATAGTATGTTCCTGTATTAATGACATTATCACTTAAACCATAAGAAGTAAATGCTATCTTAACACCATCTACAACTTTGCTTTATAGTCTATACCAATTTTTTCGGGTTCAAGACTTCTTCTTTCCCTATCTGTTTTATTAACAATTCCAGAGCAAAAGAAACTTTCACTGATATGGCATAACTAAACGCAAAGATTTAGTTTAATGATTGCAATTTTAAAATCAAATAATATCTTCATATAAAGTTATACATTTACCATATTCTCCCATGATATCATTTTCTGCTTTTACAACTATATTTCTATTTGGTAGAACTTTTTGAACTCTTTGTTTCCAAAAATACACAAGGCAATCTGCAAATTGATTAATTATTTCATTATCATCATAGAATTCACTCCTCTCACCCACAAAAAAATCACCTATACTCCATGTATTAACACTCATTTCAATACTTTTTTTATCATAATGATATTGTTTTTCGAGTCTTTTTATGTCTTCCTCAATTGATGCTATAGAACCTGCAATCAAAAAATCTTTGATAAAAACATAATCTTTGTAACAAACAATTTCTGGTGAATAAATCTGTGTCGCAGCTATTAAACCATCTATACCGCATTTCCATGTTGCATAATTAAACATTGTAAATCCATTCTCTTTGTGATCTGGATAAAATTTATCCATCATATTCTCTTTTATTATGTTTTTTAGTATCTTAATCTCATTCATAAAATCACCACCCAAATAATTTTTAATAAATGGAGGAACGCCACCTGTAAGCTTATATGGTTGAAAATGCTCTTTTCCATTTGGGTCCACATTAATTTTAAATGACTGTAACTGTTCAGAACCATGAACAGTTATGTTCTAAGCCCATGAAAATTCGCCTTTATCATAATATCCCACTGGATTATTCCGACAATACACATACAAATTCGACCCGTCTCCCTGTTAAGTATCTTCCTGTGCAAATCTCGCTACAACAGGATTATAATACCTCGCCCGTAAATAATACTGCATGGTAACTATGTCATATTGCTGTCCCACATACCGAAAACGGTTGCTGGCTTCCTTCTGTGCCCTTATCAGATTTCCAAAGGCATCGTATTCATACTTATTTAATATTTTGCTTTTTTCATCTATTAGATGGCTGGTACTTCCGCCTTCATCACAGACATAATGATAGTATGTTCTTGCACATTCACTGTCAGAACACAGGATATCATACCCACGTATATATCTTATGGTACTTTCTTTTTCTCTTTCCGTAACAACCTCCCTGTCACTAAAGATAAAGCTAACTAACTTGCCATTTTCCTCTATCTCATGGCGAAGTCCTTCCGCCCATGATCTCCTTAAACGTCCTGTTTCCATTCCAGTCATAACCATATTCATCACAAACCAATGGAATCGCTTCTGTCTTGTGGGCTTTCTGCCATCATACCTGAAGAAAGATTTTTAATCTGGTTATTTTCTTGCTGTACTTCAGTCAAATATCCCACAACAAGCTACAGGGCATGACCTAGCTTCTTTTTAGCAAGTTCGCCCCAAAGGGCGGAGTATTTGACCCTCGCGGCAGTCGCCAAATGCGAGCAAGCTCGCACTTGGCTCGTTGCTTCGCGGGAATAAAGTTCATGCATCATATATATTCTAATTAAATATAAGGAGATTTTATCTGTTCAACATACAATCCTAATCCCATAATCTCTTTCAATTTATCATTAATACTTTTAGCACTTCCAATATACATATAATAGTCATATCCAAAGTGTACAAACATTAGTTTATTTGATAATTTACACCAGATCATTTCTCTTAAAATAAGTCTTAAAAATATAGGTAATTCATCTTTTAATACTATTTGATTATTCCTCAAATTTTTATAGTATTTTTCGATACTAGTAGCAAAATCCGGGTATGGGTTAAAATCATATTTTTCCAATTCTTTTATTGTAAAATTCTCAATAATATTTATATCCATAATTGTAAATATTGCCTGAATATAGGCATCTTCAAAATGCTTATATTCATCAAATCTAAACTCTACTCCCTCAAACTTTTTCCCGATCTCATATACAGATGTCCACTCATTCTTCATATATGCCCCCTGCTTATTCCTGAATTGGGGATTATATTTTGTTATTCTAAAATATTTCATTTATCACTTATTCTTCCTATTTGTTTTTTCTTTTTTGGTTAACTTATCTTTTTTCAGTAACTCATTATATTTCTTCTCACAAATAAGTTTTGCCCTATACCCACTCGGATCATAATACCTCATCGGATTGTTCTGACAATATGCATATAAATTGCATCCTTGAACAAAAGTTTTTAATTCAGTTAAATGCCTGCCCTCACCACAATTCCAGAACTTTTCCCTCTATTTTCATTTACAGAATTCTACCTTTAAAAATGTACTCTACATCTTCAAAAATACTTCTTTTCCATTTTTTTTCAAATGGCTTAATATATATTTTCCAATATTTCTTAAGATAAGTTTTTTGAAAGTAGTGCTCCATATCAGGTAATGCTTGCAATATATCAACCAAATCATATGATATATCATAATTATCATTAATAAGATAATCTTTTATATTTTCTAATGCACAAACAACAAACTTTACAATTTCTTTATCTTCCTGAATTTCACAATCCTCCCCTCTTCCCTTTAATAATAATTGATTTTTCCACATCGGCACTATCCTAATAACATTCGTACACATTTCATCATTACTTGATCTATTTTTAATAGAATCAATAATAATATTGATTACTTCATAATTATATGCACTATATATATCAAAACGTATAAACACCATTATTCTGTGAAAATTTATCCAAAAATTTTTACTCATTTTTACCTCCTAATATCCAATAGATACATCATACTGCTGTCCCACATACAGGAAACAGTTATTTTATTCTATCCTTCCTCTCATGGTTTCCTTAAACGTCCTATTTCCATTTCGGTCATAACCATATAGTAAAATTTCTGATCGGAGCCGCCTTTCGTCACTGCTTCCCTCTGCCGTCCACCAAAGTCATAGGAAAAGCTTACACTGCTTTCATGACTGTTCTTTCTTAAAATCTCACCGTTTACTCCATAGGTATTTTTCTCTGCAAGATTTCCTTCCGGTGTCCATGCCTTTATCAGTCTTCCCATTTGGTTGTATTCATAGATTCTTCCTTCCCCCTGCTCTCCCTTTCTCTGGTATGCGTTTGGGGAAATTAGTTTTTTCAGTCTTCCGTTTTTGTCATAGAGCTTTCTTTCCTGACCTCCGTCCAGGTATGTTACTGCGGTTTCCCGATTTAACAGATATTACCAGACACGCTTCATCTTGTAATGTCATAATCATACTAACAAACTAGATATCCAATTGGCTGATCATAAATTTCTAAATCATTATTAAGCCACTCAGGTTGACCTTCTCTAACCTTATGAAATCTTAAAGTCACTCTGTTTGCATCACAAGATATAATAAAGCAAAATTGTCCTTTAGGTTCCAGTAGTTTTAACTGATTTTTCCACATTTCTAAGGTCAGCATTGTAAGTTTTAATACAGTATATAATGTATAATTCTGTGTTTGCAAATAAGAATTGATTAGAATTTCTGTTCTGCTAATCTCATAAAAGTTTTTTCCTCCTAGAAATTCAAGTGATTGTTCAAATTTAGCCTCTAATTCTTCTACTTTCTTTGATGATATAATAATAC
>CAMWUK010000172.1 GCA_947177415.1 uncultured Clostridiaceae bacterium | reverse complement strand
GGAATGCAGCAACCAATAAGTGCAGGTATGCAAAACGAAGCTCCACAGGAACAAAGTGGAATGCCACAATTCCAGAACAGTGTACCACAACCGGACATGGATACACCACAGCAGGCATCTAAAAAGAAGGATTTGGAAAATGTGATTGGACAGTCTTGGATGGGAATATTTGCTTCTGTTCTTATTTTTATCAGTTTGATATTATTTGCAACAGTCTTAGCTCCACTCCTGACGGATACTATAAAAATGGCAGCAATGTATGTGACAAGTATAGGCTTTACCACATTTGGATTAATTAAGTTACAGAAGCAAAAGAATAGAACATACTTGGCAATCAGCAGTTGTGGAGTAGGGGCTATTTATATTTCATTGCTTCTAAGTCACCTTTACTTTGGAGCGATAGGATATATTGCCCTTTATGTTCTTATTTTTGTATGGGCAGTATTTGTATGTTATTTATCTAAGTTAAGAGATCAAGTATTTCAAATAATAGGACAATTTGGTATTAGCATTGCGTTATTGTTTGGCGACATTTTATGTTTGCAGACACAGGATTCTATGAAATTGTTTATGCTAAGTCTGTTTTTTATGTTGACCGCTTCTGTTTTTTATGTAAGCAATTTTAGGAAGGAATTCCATAAGAATATAGTGAATCATATCTTTAATTGTTTTAATGTAATTCAATTGTGGCGATGTCTTTCTTCCATGACGGACACAGATAATTTTATAATTTTAGCTGGTGTGGTTATGGTGTTATTTCTAGTTGCACAATTTTATTTCTTCCTTATTTCAGAAATGAAAGAGAATTATGTTAGCTTTAGTATTTTTACGGTTATTAATACTACATTACTAATGCTGTTTCTTTCTGAAATCATACAATCAGAAGACATTTGCAATGGAATTTGTTTCATCATTGGATGTATTTTGTTAGTAATTGTGGATCGAAAATATAACAAGAAAAAGAATGCAGGGAAAAATATACTGCAAATTTATAGTATACTGTTTATGTGGATGTCGGTAAGTCCGATAACTATCTTCCCAGAACCAATTAATCTTGTCTTTCTTATGCTTTTGTTCTTACTATTAGGATATCTAAGGGAACAAGAAATTTACAAATATGGAAGTTTGGTAATATTCTGTTCGTATTGGTTTTCAACCACAACAGTAATATCATATTTTTGTCTTGGATTGCTGTATTGGGCGGTTTTGGTATATTTCATGTATACAAAAAGGGAACAATATACGATAACATGTAAACTGATTTTTTATATTGCAGGGCTTTGGTTCTTGGGTGAAAAATTATCATCTATACTCAGAAACGTAGATTTAGATCTTGCACAAACGAGTTCACTTGTTGTTATGGGTGTTTTGAATCTACTTGCAATGAAGAGTATATTTATAAAGAATTTTCGAACCCTACAGGAAGAAAAGAATAGTGTAATTGTCACATGTATCGTTAATGCAATATTTATGGCATGGAATCTATCTGCTATTATGGAAGTAGCCAACCAAGTCTGCCATTGTGTGCTTATTTTATTGGCGATTTTGCTTTTTGTAGCAAATACCAAAAATTTAATTGCCAAGAAGGAAGGTTTAGCATCTGGAATTTACATAGGAATAAAATTCACAGTTCTATTAGTTACTATTTTAAGTTCTTTTGATGCTGCAAATTATGTAATAAGTGTTTCTTCCTTCTTATTTGCGATTGTCAGTATTGTAGTTGGATTCCGCTTACACCTAAGGGCATTTCGAATCTATGGATTGATTCTTTCTATGTTGAGTGTAATAAAATTGATTATGATTGATATTCGTTATGACAACACATTAGGTCATGCGTTGAGCTTTTTTGTCAGTGGAATTTTATGTTTTACGATTAGTATGATTTATAATGTAATTGATAAAAAGATGAAGGAAGAATAAACAATGGATGAAGTACATAGCTACTTTACGGATTAATTAAAAAATTTCGTAAGGTAGCTATGTAAACAGAAAATCACCATTCCTTTATTTATATATTCCTGCAATAATAAGCTCTTGATTAATCTTTCCCGCAATTCCTATAATAGTTGCTACACCATATGTTCCTAATAATTGGGGTTCTCCTTCAATTTCTCTTCCATATTCATCAAAAAATTTACCTTTTCCAATACTATAAAAACCATAATTATCAATATTAGGTATTCCATCATAGTGATCAATATTATAGAAATATCCTCTTGTCCAATACTCCTTTCCAACTATTTGTGGTGGTATTAATAAATCATCACTCTTTACTCCATGACTAATACTCTCTTTTATATTGACTTTATCTTTAAAAATCAACACTAAAATCAAATCATCTCCATTCATATTATCGATATGATTATTAATAACAACACCATATAATTCTATATCTTTTGTAGGCTTTATTTGAAAGACATCACCTACTTTGGGATATATTCTTTTTTTCTTTATTACCTGCAACTGATATTCTTCTATAGATAGGTTATCCAATTTATCCAACTTTTCTTTAATTTCATCAGGTTGTTCCGCATATCTTGCTTTCCATCGGTTCGCAATAATATTATTGTTAATATTTTTCAAATCTACCATATCCCTATATCCTTCTTTTCTAATTCTTTTCTTCTAGTATTAATTGTTCATAACTATAAATTATGGTAACGGAATTGTCCCTCTCTTTGGAATATCTTCCTCAAAAGTTTTAGGCATAGGTATCCCAAGCTTATTCCCATAAAAAGTCATAACACCTTTCCCCAGTTTCATAATAATGTCTGTTTACCTTTACTTAAAAAATTTGTAACAGTTCAGCCGGGGGCTGACCTGTTACAAAAATTTAAAATTAGGTGAGGATTCATTTTACTATGCAATAATCCATCACCCTACAAAATCATCTATATTTTCCAAATTATAATATGGAAAAAAACCATCACTATCCATCCCAATCCATCCACCATAATTTTTCAAAACTTCTATAAGATGAATTTTTAAATTTTTAATGTTAACAGGATGATAGGAAATACAAAAAACCACACGGATTTCTTTTTTAATAAAAAACGTTTTGTCCTCTGGTTCATGAAACTCTTCTAAATTCATTAACGTCCAATTTGTTGTAGTATTATCACAATATGTTATTTGCATAACATCCAACGTATTTGCAAAAATGATTTCTTTTGCTTCTAATCCTTGTGCTATTTCTTTAATATCATCTAATTTTATTTTTTCTGAACATAAATAAAATATATCATCCATATTTATCCTCCCTAATTTCTCTCTCCACAATTTCCATCGCACATGCCCTTATGTTTTATTATCCTACTGAATCTTTAATGCCCCATAATCTAATGCATTAAAGTTTTCATTCCATATTGTTGAATCGTCATAAATAGCACCATCCAAAACACAGGTTTCCATTCCAATACAAGAAAAATTTGCTCCTCTTAAATCACAGTTTGCAAATTTTACATCTTTTATAACGCTTTCAGACAAATTTGCATGTTTAAATGATGAACCACTAAAATCACTATATAATAATAATGATTCCTTAAAACTACATTTTTCAAAATCCGAATTTTGAGCTTCCACCATTATTAATTTAGATTTATCAAAAACAGAAGATGAAAACTTACTAGTATTCATTTCTGCTGAACGAAAATCTATATTAATTAAGCTGGAAGAACTAAAATCTAAATTATTTAGTAAACAACGATGGAAACTTGTACTTTCCAAATGTATCTGTTTTAATGTTTTAACATCTAATTTCAAAGAAACATCATGAACCCTATGAATCTCAATCATACTAACTATTCCTCCAATCAAATGAATATAAGGATACTATCGTATAATTCCCTTCCCTTTTCTGTATAGTTTATAGCTGTAAGTTTTATAGCTCTGTATTGTTCTGGATACTCTAATTTTCTTTTAATCAGGTATAATATGTATAAAGCAAAAAAATCAACTTATTCTTGCTGCCCACCCCCACCATTATTCTTGCAAAATGCCCTTCGGAATGCTGTTATATTCTTACCATTTTCCTTTCCTAAAATTGCAAATATTACTCTGTCAAAACAGGAAGAATAGTTTTCCTCACAAAGAACTTCCTTAAAATAACCTGACACTTTTACCGGATTGTGCCCGAAAGAACCACATCCCCATGCACCTAAAATCAATGTTTTATACTGATTGTAGGCAGCAATGCAAAGCATCTTGCGAATCCGCATTTTCATTACTTCATCTATCTTTTTCTGGCTTACAAACATTGCAGCCCCATGTTTATTAGGTGCCGGCATTGTAATCACCGATACCATATATGGCTCTGAAAGAAGCCTGTATTCCTTATCACGAAATACACAGACTTTTTTAGAAAGCAACATATAATCTGAAGCAAGAGGATGGAAATGTTTCCAATTGTATTGATACATCTCCTTTGCTTTCTCTGATGTAATAGAAGCATATAAAGTACTCATTCTGCATAAAGCTTCCTCTTGGGCAGTTGCACCCAGACGAAATCCTCCTCCGGGAAACTGTGCATTTGCAAAATTCATTACCAAAGGATTTTCATATTTCTTTGCGGCCCCAAAAGAATCTTCATTGACTACTTTAAAAGTACACACAGATGTATTGGTTGCTACATTAGGGATATTTTTGTTACTCATCATCTTATTCATTCGTTCTGGAGAATAAACATCCACAGACTTATAATCCTCAGGACACAACTCAATTGTGGTTCCTCCTATACTAAATTTTCCTGTTTCCGTTATTCTGATTGTTTCATTTGCAATTGCAATGTTGTGATTCATCTCTTACCTCCTCCAAATATAGATAGGCTGGATTCCGTTACTGTTTGCACTAAGTATGAACTGTAACCATTTCACCTGTCGAATCTCTCTCTTAGTACTCCTTCGTTATTTCTTCCTTAATGCCATACATATTTTTGAACATATTAAGATCAGCCTCACTCTTTATCAGCATAACCTCCTCTATCTTACCGGTATGAACATCCTTAAAACCAGCTACCTGTTCGCCATTACAGATACTCGCCTTAATGACTGGTTTTTTATTTTCCCTATCATAATCCTGCATCACTGTTTTCTTTTTAAATAATCTCATACTACTCCCCTTCCTCACTCCATTCCTTAAATCCAGCTTTATCAAGGGCATTTTTTACAGTATATAGTACATCTTTATCCAATTTCATGGAACTGACCTTTAAAACATCATTCATAACAACCCCCAAGCTCTTGCTTGTAAATATGGATATTATATCAGCCAGATTCTCATCACACATATACTCATACAAGTAATAAAGCACTGCAAAATAACTTTCATCATCTAATTCGACACCATTAAATGCTTTGGATAACAATTGATATGTAGTCATTAAATGGTCAAGAATCTTTTTTTCATTTTCACCATCTCCCCATTCTTTCTGGTAATGGACTAAAAAGTATTTAAGATAGTCCAAATATTTATTATACCAATCAGTTAAAGATATATATGCGATTTGTTCTATCTCCAACTCTCTTTTCCTAAGTTTAAAGCTACCTCCTCTTTCACATATTTCAATTAGAGGTTCATACACATCTAAATATTGTCTTGCTTCGTTATGTTCTTCTGCAAACAGAGCAATTTGTAAATAGTATTCAAATATGTTTCTTTGATATATCGTTTTACTCAAAAACTCTTTTGTATTATCACTATAATATTTTGTAAAGTCAATTTCTTTATCATCACCCAAAAATTTAGCTATATTTGAAAATAGTGGTGGATACTGTTTATTTGATGTTTTTTTATAAAATCTAGCTAGTCTGTGTAAAAACTCATGACCTAATCTAACATCAATTTCTGAGGCATTTTTTCCTACATTTTCCCAATTAATATTATTTATTCTATTTATTGCACTTTCAAAAATCATTCTTATCCTCCTTTTAATAATCAATACCATTCATATATTTCTTCTCATAGTCAGTCTACAATTTTCTTTTATTTTTCCTTATTTGACAGAAATGCATAAATAGGTAATACTCCGAAATCTAAGTCATTTTCCATAATTTTAATGATACTTGCCACAATATAATATCTTTTACCCTCAGATACTAAAACCACAATTTTTTTCACTGGAATATCTTTACCTAATTTCTGGCTTAAGTACATCTTATCTTCTTCAGCCGCTTTATCTATCTGTAACCCGCAAAGCAACCATGGCATTTCAATATAATCAATTCCCCCTAAATATATATCAATATTTGTATTGTATGTTTTATCTAAATCTACTTTAGGACTTCTTATAATTGCCTCACTATGTGAGACTTGATAAAACCACAATTTAAACTTTCTATCAGCAAACTCCGTCTTTTCCATCAAATCACCTCATAAATGCGACTTTAAACTCATCAAATATGTTACACCTCCATTTTTTTGAAAAGGTTTTACATATAAAAGCTTCTCCCTAATTAAACATATTATTAATGCACTCTTTTACATCATACTCCAATGTTTGTAACTGACCACAAGGAAATTCTCCTCTTGCATAACACATAATAAGTGCATTTAACCAGCCATCATTATAATCACAAATATATGCTTTGCAAATAATTTCAAAATCATCCGAAACACAACTTGCTATATCGCTCGATTCGGATAAATTATATGCCATTATAAAACTGTTTTTCCTTATGTCATTGATTTTTTCTTGCTCACACTCTTCAATTTCTATTTTATTTAAAAAATCATAAACTCTCATCCACTCAGAATCAAATTCTTCTTCATCTCTCATATCTAATAATTCATCTACATTGCCAATTTTAAAATAATCCGCTTGAAAAATTACATTATTTGCAATTTTTGTTTCCAACTTATCTAACATACATTTTCTCCTTTTAATATTGTTCTTGGTCTTTCAATCAATTCTACTTCCACATTCCTAATGCTGAAAGTTTAATCTTTACATATCAGTTACAAAAATTTAATAGGATGGATATTCTAACATATAGGCATATTGGGGATAAATATAAACACTTATTCAATATACCATTCAAATTCCTTATCAATTAAATCAAATTTAATATACTTATCTATTAGCTCATCTTGTTCCTCTAAAGTTAATAATGCATACCACTCACCATATTGACATTTTATATACTTTAAACTCAATTCACTTAGTTTTTCAATTATGTTAATGTATTCATCATTAATGATTCCTCTAAAGTTATTTTTCCATTCTTCTAATTGTATTTTTAGCTCCTTTTCATTTATTTGATAATAGGCGTTTGCGAAACGCCACAAGCCGCATAAATGCGACACATTTTTTATAAC
>CAMWUK010000171.1 GCA_947177415.1 uncultured Clostridiaceae bacterium | reverse complement strand
ACATTATATAATACAAGAAGTATGTCTATACCTCATAAGCGGAGTAGCACTATGAAGGAAAGATGTTACTGTGAGCACCTCAGGTGTGAACCACAAAGGTAACAGTGAGGATATCTGAACTGTTACAAGGAAAGGTCGTGAGAGTGGAATTGGAGAATAAACTTACACTATATGGATTTAATAATTTGACAAAGGCACTTAGTTTTAATATATATGATGTGTGTTATGCACAAACAAAAAAGGCTCAAAAGGAGTATATTGATTATATTGATGAACAATATAATTCAGAGCGTTTAACAAAAATCTTGTGCGACGTTACAGAAGTTATTGGTGCAAAGGTTTTGAATATTTCAAAGCAGGATTATGAGCCACAAGGAGCTTCTGTTAATGTATTAATTGCAGAAGACAATATACGGACAGAAGAAATTGATGCTTCTTGTAATCAGGGAATCATTGCATGGAATAAAGAGATGATACATGCACATTTAGATAAAAGTCATGTAACCGTACACACTTTTCCAGAATTCCATCCAGAGAATTCTATTGCTACCTTTCGTGTAGACATAGATGTGGCTACATGTGGAACAGTATCTCCGCTAAAAGCGTTAAATTATCTGATTGGAAGCTTTGATTCAGATATTATTACCATAGATTATCGTGTACGTGGATTTACAAGAGATTTGCTAGGGAAGAAGTGTTTTATGGATCATAAGATTACATCCATTCAGGATTACATTGATGCTGAAACACGAAGTCGTTATAATGCAATGGACATGAATGTATACCAATCTAATTTTTTTCATACAAAGATGCTGATTCGTGACATTGATTTGGATAATTATCTATTTAATACCAAAGCAAGTGAACTGCCAGAACAGGAACAAATAGAAATCAAGGAAAGTTTACGTCGGGAGATGCTAGAGATTTATAACGGAATGAATATTTATTAATATTAACGTAACAGTTTAGCCATGCCATTCATATTTTGCCAGAATATACATCATGACTAAAAGTATTATAAATGAAAGTTGATTGCTATGTGCTTCGCACTCCCGCAATCACTAACTGTATTTGTATTCCGGGCTATCGCCCTACATACTCATACAGTTTAGCCAGCCAAATGTCTACATTTCTTTGCAAGCAAGCTTGCACAAAATGCAGCCGTTTGTCAGGACTTTCATAGTAAAATATTCATGTATGCCGTTAAGCATATAAAAGTATATGTACAACTTGCCCTTTGTGAGCAAGCTCCCTCGTGCAATTTGCACATATACTTTTGCATGGCTGAACTGTTACATATTAACCAAGGGGAGGAAAGTAGAATGAACCATTTTTCCCAAGAGAGAATGCCTTTGCAGGAGGCATTAGAAAATCATCGCCTGGAGAGAATGGCACACTTTGATGTTCCAGGACATAAAGGTGGAAGAGGTAATAAGGAACTCAAGTATTTTTTAGGGGAACAGACACTAAAATTAGATGTGAATTCTATGAAACCATTGGATAATCTCTGTCATCCAGTGTCTGTAATAAAAGATGCACAGGAACTTGCAGCAGAAGCTTTTCATGCAAAGGAAGCTTTTTTTATTGTGAATGGAACAACAGCAGCGGTACAGGCAATGATTATGGCAACCTGCAAATCGGGTGAGAAGGTAATTATGCCAAGAAATGTACATAGAAGTGCGATTAATGCGTTGGTAGTATGTGGAGCGATACCAGTGTACGTGAATCCGGGGACAAATAAGAGATTGGGAATTGCTCTTGGAATGTCTGTAGCAGATGTGGAACAGGCAATTATAGAAAATCCGGATGCTAAAGCGGTTATGGTAAATAATCCTACTTATTATGGAATTTGTTCTGATTTGAAAAGGATTGTAGAAGTTGCCCATGCTCATAATATGAAGGTTTTAGTAGATGAAGCCCATGGAACTCATTTTTATTTTGGAGAGAATATGCCTGTAAGTGGTATGGCTGCTGGTGCAGATATGGCGGCAGTCAGCATGCACAAAACAGGAGGTTCCCTGACCCAGAGTTCTCTTTTGTTATGTAATGAGAATGTGAATGCAGATTATGTCCGTCAGGTGATAAATCTAACACAGACCACTAGTGGATCTTATCTTTTAATGTCTTCTTTGGATATTGCTAGAAAGAATTTAAGTTTGAATGGAAAAGAAATGTTTAAAAAGACTGTGGATTTTGCAGAATATGCCAGACAGGAAATCAACAAATTAGGCGGTTATTATGCCTATGCAGAGGAACTTGTGGATGGAGATGCGGTGTATGCCTTTGATAAGACAAAGTTATCTATTCATACAAGAGATGTGGGATTGGCTGGCATTGAAGTTTATGATTTGCTTCGGGATGATTATGGAATACAGATTGAATTTGGTGATATTGGCAATATATTAGCCATTATTTCTGCAGGAGACAGGAATCTTGAGATTGAACGGTTGATTTCTGCTTTGTCTGAAATTAAGCGGCTGCATCAGAAAGATAAGGCTGGTATGTTTGACCATGAATATATTAATCCCAAGGTTATTATGCCGCCACAGCAGGCATTTTACAGTAATAAAAAGACCTTGCCAATTATGGAGAGTGAGAATGAGATTTGTGGTGAATTTGTTATGTGTTATCCTCCCGGAATACCAATTCTTGCTCCTGGTGAACGGATTACATCTGAAATATTAAATTATATTGTTTATGCCAAAGAAAAAGGATGTTTCATGACTGGAACACAGGATATGAAAATAGAAAATATTCAAGTAGTAGAAGGATAGAGGGATGTGACGAGTTATGGAGTTGTGGTTTTCAGAACCTCATACAAAAAATGTAAAACTAAGTATTAAAGTGGAAAAACAAATATATTGTGAGAAAAGCCAGTATCAAAGAATTGATATTTTTGAAACGATGGAATTTGGGAAGATTTTGGTGTTAGATGGTTATTTGATGCTGACAGAAAAGGACGAATTTATTTATCATGAAATGATTAGCCATGTGCCAATGGCAGTAAATCCTAATATTAGGAATGTACTGGTGATTGGGGCAGGAGATGGTGGTACAATCCGGGAACTTACTAAATATAATACCATTGAAAATATTGATATGGTAGAAATTGACGAGATGGTTGTGGATGCATGTCAGCAATTTTTGCCACAAACAGCAGGAAAGTTAAAGGATAACCGTTTACATATTTTTTATGAAGATGGACTTCGCTTTGTACGTACAAAACATGAGGAGTATGATTTAATTATTGTGGATTCTACGGATCCCTTTGGTCCGGGAGAAGGATTGTTTACTAGAGAATTTTATGGGAATTGTTATAAAGCACTAAAAGAGGATGGAATTCTCATCAACCAGCATGAGAGTCCATTTTACAAAGAGGATGCAGAATCTATGCAGCGGGCACACCGCAATATTGCAGCTTCTTTCCAGATTCAAATGGTATATCAGTTTCACTTGCCTACATATCCTTCTGGGCATTGGTTTTTTGGATTTGCTTCCAAGAAGTATCATCCGATTGATAATCTGCATGCAGAACAATGGAACCATTTAGGAATAAAGACAAGATATTATAATACAGATTTACACAAAGGAGCATTTTATATTCCAAATTATGTAAAGGAGTTATTAGAGAATGCATAAGAATGTTATGACTTTTATTGGCTGTGACAAAGAATTTGAAGAAAGTAATATTGTGATTTTTGGTGCACCTTTTGACAGCACCACATCCTACCGGCCAGGAGCTAGATTTGCCAGTGCTGCAATTCGGAATGAAAGCTATGGAATAGAAACCTATAGTCCTTATCAGGACAAGGATTTAGAGGATATCAGTGTTTTTGATGCAGGAGATTTGGAATTGCCATTTGGCAGTCCAGACAGAGCATTAGAGGATATCCGGGATTTTACCACAAAGATACTAAATGCAGGAAAATTACCCCTTATGATAGGAGGAGAGCATCTGGTTACTTTAGGGGCAGTGGAAGCTGTTTTTGAAAAATATCCGGACTTACATATTATCCATTTTGATGCACATACAGACTTGAGAGATGAATATCTTGGAGTGGAGAAATCTCATGCAACGGTTATCCGTAGATGTCATGATCTGGTTGGAGATGGGCGGATTTTTCAGTTTGGCATCCGAAGCGGGGAAAGAGCAGAATTTGAATGGGCGAAATCCCATACTTATTTGAACAAGTTTAATTTTGACACACTTGATACAGTTGTAGAACAATTAAAAGGGAAACCAGTGTATTTTACACTGGATTTGGATGTGCTGGATCCTTCTGAATTTCCTGGGACGGGAACGCCAGAAGCAGGGGGAGTAAGGTATTTAGAGTTATTAAAGGCAATCCGGCAGGTATCTAAACTACAGGTAGTAGGGCTGGATATGAATGAATTATCACCACCTTATGATACAAGTGGAGCATCTACTGCTCTTGCCTGTAAGCTGTTGAGGGAAATTTTATTATATTTTGATAACAGTTCAGTCGGGCAAAAGTATATGTGCAAATTGCACAAGTGAGCTTGCTCATAAAGGGCAATTTGTGCATATACTTTTATGTGTTTAATGCCATTCATGAATAAAGTGTCCAGCCGAAAAGAATATTTTGGGTCAATTTGTATATTCTGGGTTACTGTTCACACCTACGGTGCTAACAGTAACGGAATCCAGCCTGTTTATAATTCGCCTTTGGCGAAAGGCTGGATTCTTGGCTGTTTTATGTTTTTGGCACATAGCTTGACAGCAAGTGTCAAGCTTGTGAGTGAACAGTAACTATTCTGGTACTTTATGAATGAATCTGGCTGAATTCTTACATATTTTGATAAATGATAAAAAGGAGAATAAAAATATGGGTAAAGCATTAATTATCGGAGCTGGTGGCGTGGCAAGTGTAGCGATTCACAAGTGCTGCCAGAATGCAGAGGTATTTGAAGAAATTTGTATTGCGAGCAGAACAAAATCAAAATGTGATGCTTTAAAAGAAAAGTTAGAGGGTGGCAAAACCAAAATTACTACGGCTCAGGTGGATGCAGATTCTGTAGAGGAATTAGTAGCTTTGATTCAAAAAGAAAAGCCGGATGTGGTTTTGAATCTGGCTCTTCCATATCAGGATTTAACCATTATGGATGCCTGCTTAGAGACAAAAACAAATTATGTGGATACTGCCAATTATGAGCCATTAGATACGGCAAAATTTGAGTATAAATGGCAGTGGGCTTATCGGGAAAAGTTCGAGAAAGCTGGTATTACAGCACTTTTAGGAAGCGGATTTGATCCTGGTGTGACAGGTGTGTTCTCTGCTTATGCCCTAAAACATGAATTTGACGAAATTAATTACATTGATATTTTGGATTGTAATGCAGGAGACCATGGATATCCGTTTGCTACCAATTTTAACCCAGAAATTAACATCCGTGAGGTAAGTGCGAAAGGAAGTTATTGGGAAGATGGCAAATGGATAGAAACAGAGCCGATGGAGATTAAAAGAGTCTATGATTTCCCAGAAGTTGGAAAGAAAGATATGTATCTACTTCATCATGAGGAATTGGAATCCCTTGGAATTAACATTCCAGGAATAAAAAGAATCCGTTTCTTTATGACATTTGGAGAAAGTTATCTGACACATTTGAAGTGCTTGGAAAATGTGGGAATGACTTCTATTGAACCAATTGAATTTGAAGGAAAGCAGATTGTTCCTTTGCAGTTTTTAAAGGCTGTTTTACCAGATCCGGCAAGTCTTGGACCTAGAACAGTAGGAAAGACTAATATTGGATGTATTTTCCAAGGGAAGAAAGATGGAAAAGATAAAACATATTATCTTTATAATGTTTGTGACCATCAGGAATGTTATAAAGAAGTGGGTTCCCAGGCAGTTTCTTATACAACTGGCGTACCTGCTATGATTGGTGCTATGATGTTAATGAATGGAACATGGAATAAACCAGGAGTATATAATATTGAGGAATTTGATCCTGACCCATTTATGGAAGCCTTGAATAAATTTGGGCTGCCTTGGAAGGAAAGTTATACACCAGACTTAGTAGATTAGGGTAACAGTTCAGCCCCCTGGCTGAACTGTTAAGATTAGGATGTGACAAAATTGTATGAAATGACAAAGAATTTTATCCATAAGGTGAAGACACCGGCTTATGTGGTAGATGAAGGATTATTGATAAAGAATCTGGAAATATTAAAATCTGTCAGAGAGAAGACAGGGGCAAAGATTTTGCTGGCACAAAAAGCTTTTTCTATGTATTCCCTTTATCCACGGATTAGCCGGTATTTGGATGGAACTACGGCAAGCGGATTGTATGAGGCAAGACTTGGATTTGAAGAAATGGGGAACAGGGAGGTACATGTGTATGCCCCTGCATATCGGGAAAGTGATATACAGGAGCTAGTACAAATTTGTGATCATATTGTTTTTAACACACCAAAACAATGGAAGAAATATAAAGACAAAGTAAAGCAGTCAAATAGAAATATTTCTTGTGGTATACGCATTAACCCAGGATATGCGGAAGTGGAAACGGATTTGTATAATCCTTGTATTCCGGGATCACGTCTTGGAACTCCATTAGAAGGTCTTAATAGAGAAGAACTAGAGGGAATTGACGGACTGCATTTTCATACCATGTGTGAGCAGGATGCAGATGTACTATGGAGGACTGTACAGATTGTAGATAAAAAGTTTGGAGCCTATTTAAAGCACATGAAGTGGATTAACTTTGGCGGTGGACACCATATTACCAAAGAGGGATATCAGATGGAATATTTAGAAAAGAGTATCCGCTTATTTCAGGAAAAATATGGGCTTATGGTCTATCTGGAACCTGGAGAGGCGATTGCCTTAAATGCAGGTTTTCTTGTATCAGAAATTTTAGAAATAATGGAGAATGGCAAAAAGATTGCTATTCTTGATACTTCTGCTGCCTGCCACATGCCGGATGTATTGGAAATGCCTTATTATCCCATGATTTTACAGAACAATAAAGCTTGTTTCCAAGTGGACAAAGAGGGAGAACTGGTATACCGTTTAGGTGCTCCTACTTGTCTTGCTGGAGACGTGATTGGAGATTATAAATTTCACCAAAAATTGGAAGAAGGACAGAGGTTGGTATTTTGTGATATGGCAATTTATTCTATGGTAAAAAATAATACATTTAATGGAATGCCATTACCTTCCATTTATCTTTATACCAAAGAAAATGAGTTAAAGTTAATCAAAGAATTTCATTATAAAGATTTTAAAAAGCGGTTATCTTAGGATAATCGCTTTGTTACTGTTCACACCTATGGTGCTAACAGTAACGGAATCCAGCCTATTTAAGATTCGCCTTCGGCGAAAGGCTGGATTCTTGGCTGTTC
>CAMWUK010000170.1 GCA_947177415.1 uncultured Clostridiaceae bacterium | reverse complement strand
GGCTGCTTTAGCAGCAAATTGAACCTACCGGCTTTAGCCGGTAGTGGTTCAGTTTCTCCTGTTCATATTTGACCACATTATTTACAACACTTTCCATAATGTTTCGAACCATTCTCTGTGTACAATTATCCAAATTTTCCCATAGTCTGATTATATCACATTTCTGCTCCCTTTTTCCACATAATAAATAATCCAGTGAAGTACTATAGTAATCTCTTAACAACATGACCACCTCCAGTGAAGGCACCTTTTTGTCATTTTCAATCTTACTCAAATATTCTATTGATATACCTATTGCTTCTGCAACAGCCTCCTGCGTTTCATTTCTTTCTGCTCTCAAATCTGCTAATCTTTTTCCCATCTTTGTATTTTTCATGATTTATCCATCCTTTCCGGTCCATAGATGAACCAGAAGCAAGACTCTAACTGAGTACAAAAAAGACACAAAAGGAAAGCCAGCCATATATCTCTTCTGGTTATCTTTCCCCTGCGTCTCTGGTGCTAAGACTACTATATCATACAGTAATCTGCCCTTATCAGGTGGGCCTTCATTTAATTGTCATCTACACACTGCATCTGTGTACTGTTTGTACACGACTGCTCTTTTCTTTATCTGTCAACTGCTTCGTACACACCCGAAACAGACTAATTTTTTCCTGCTTGTTACCATACTAAATTTCAACTCTTCCATTCAGACTATGTTGCAGCAATCCGCCTTCCGTATATTTCTTTAAGATCATCACACATTTGCATCTCGTACACTTCTGTCTGATGTTCTGTAGCACTATGTTCTCCTTATTACCACTCAGCATATATTCTGTAAATGGAATACCACACTTTTTGCAACATAATAAAATACTGTTTTTACTTTCCTTCAAATTTTACGCTCCTTATTTCTTCAACCAACGCCTTATTTGTATTTGAAAAAGATTAAAAACTACTCTTTCACAATACAAATAAAGTTTTTCCATAACTGTTCATAGTATCCGGTTGCTACCGGATCAGAAGTTCTCACACTCACATTAGTCTTTCCTATGTTCCTGCACAGCAAAGTGTGCAGGAACTCTGCCTGTACGGTTACTTATTCACCTCGATTCCTGTGTGTTATCAATTCCTTGTAGCCTTAGTATATCTCTATTTTTCAGAGAGGTCAACGGACACTTTGGTTGATTTTATCCCTGATTTGTAGATTTTTATTGATTTTTTCTTCTTACTCTTATATAATAACACTATAAGATACTAACAAAAGAAATGAGGCGATACCATGAATGTAGGCGAGATCATAGCGGTTCACCGCAAAAAAAAGAAACTGTCACAACCTGCTCTTGCAGAACAATTAGGAAATTACGGATTTGATGTTACATACAAAGCGGTCTCCAAATGGGAAACAAACACAAGTGAACCCAGTGTCACCATGTTCTTTACGATATGCAAAATTCTTGAAATTACTAATCTGTATGAACTATTCTTTGGAAGTAACGAACATGATCCACTCTCTTTCCTGAATGATGAAGGGAAACAAAAAGTCATGGAATATGCTGATATACTGATAGCCAGTGGCAGATATCAGAAAGAGGAAAACGTGATTCCATTCCAGCGAAAAGTACGATTTTATGACCTTCCTGCTTCAGCCGGTATTGGAAATTTCCTGGACTACTCAGAATATGAAGAAATACAGGTGGGACAGGAAGTTCCCGGTTCTACAGATTTTGGTATTCTTATCAGTGGAGACAGTATGGAACCACGTTTCCACGATGGGCAGATTGCATGGGTACATAGTCAGGACACCTTAGAACCGGGTGAGATTGGCATTTTTCTATATAACGGGAATGTCTACATTAAAGAATTTTCAGTAGACGAACATGGTGTATTTTTACATTCTCTCAATCCGGATTACCGCCCAATCCGTATCAATGACAACTATCCGTTTAAGATATTCGGAAAAGTACTTGGTTCTTCCAACACAAAGAAAGTTACTATTTTGACAGATTAATTTTGAAGAAAGAAGTGATTTACCATGGCAGTGAAGAACAACCTAAAAGACATACGAAAAAAACGAAACCTCAACCAAGAAGAGCTGGCACAGGGAACAGGAACCTGCAGCAAGTCCATAAGCCGTATCGAATGCGGAACACGAAATGCTTCATTGGAAGTTGCACTTAGAATGGTAAAATACTTGGAATTATCGGTGGAGGATATATTTCAAATTGAAGAGCCATAAAGTAATGCAGCATATAGAGAGTACTTTCCTCACTTATGCTGCATTTTTGTGTATGTAAATAAGTGTCTGCTTGTTACTGTTCACTCACAAGCTTGAAACTTGCTGTCAAGCTATGTGCCAAGAACATAGAACAGCCAAGAATCCAGCCTTTCTCTGAAGGCGAAGTAACAGTTCAGGTAGGTCTGCACACTCCGCTGTGCAGACCGTAAAAAAGACTAAAACAGGATTGGAATTGAGCAATTTACATGCGAAGCTTGCCCAATTCCGTAACAGGTCAGCCCTCCGGCTGAACTGTTACAAGGCGAATATACAAATAGGCTGGATTCCGCTACTGTTAGCACCGTAGGTGTGAACAGCAATATGTAACAATGAGGGAGGAAGATTTAATGTGAATTTTATTGTAAACAAGAACATTTTTTTGTATAATTAAGATGTAGCAGGAGTAATCTATATCACATATCTTGCCACAGATTTTAAGAAACCGAGGTGATAAGGTGCAGGACGATGCAAAGCAGACACAGAAAATTAAGGCAAAACGTACTGCAAAAAACAGCGTTTTTCTTGACCTTTTTCAAAATAAAAGTTATCTGTTAAAGTTGTATAAAACACTCCACCCAGAAGATACCACAGCAACAGAGGACTCATTAACTGATGTAACAATAGAAAATGTGTTGACTGACAATCTGTATAATGACTTAGGCTTTATTGTCAACAATAAGCTGATGATCCTCATAGAAGCACAATCTACATGGACAATGAATATTTTAGTAAGAGTTTTGCTGTACTTGGCACAAAGCTATCATGAATATTTTCAGCGTACCAGCCAAAACTATTACAAAAGCAAGAAAGTGAAAATGCCGAAGCCTGAACTTTATGTGATTTTTACAGGAAATAAAGGACGAAAACCCGATAAAATATCTTTGTCGAAAGAGTTTTTTGGGGGAGCAGATATTGACATTGAAGTAAAAGCAAAGGTTATCTATGAAAGCAATAAGGACGACATCATCAATCAGTACATTATTTTCTGTAAAGTTTTTAACGAGCAGACAAAACAGCATGGAATGACACAAAAGGCAGTTATGGAAACAATCCGCATATGCAAGGATAGAAATGTTTTAAGGGAATATTTGCTTGAGAGAGAAAAGGAGGTTGTGACGATTATGATGAGTTTGTTTGATGAAGAACAGATAATGCAATCATTTATCAAGAGTGAGCGTTATGAAGCGGTACAGGAAAGTGCAAGGGAAACAGCAAAAAAGTTGATTAAAAAAGGTAAAATGTCACTTGATGAGATTGCGGATTGTGTCCCATCATTGTCATTTGATGAATTAAGAGAACTTGAAGCCGAAGTTATGTCGTTGACCTAATCAATCATATCAATTAAAATGAAATATAATAACAGCGTTAGAGCATATAGAAACTGAAAAGCTGAAAATCTATATGCTCTATTTTTTTCCATAAAACTTTATTCATGAACGGTGTTAAACACATAAAAGTATATGCACAAACTATCCTCTATGAGCAAGTTCACTTGTGCAATTTGTACATATACTTTTACCAAACTGACCTATTACTCAAAATATTTCAAATCAATACGATTATCCCACACCACAGTCTCCAATTCCGCCTCTGAAACCTTCCACATACTGTAACTGCGTGGTCTTGGTTCATTGTATCCGGTCACAATCATATAGAACTCTCCATCTGCTTTTACCAGTGTCTTACCATGATACTCTATCCGGTAGCACTCTCTGGCTTTGATACCCATATACCTGCAAAGAACACCCAATGCCCAACGGCTCGCCATACAATCCCCTTTATTCAGCAGGTAAATATCAAGCCAGTCACTATCACCAGATTCGTAATCAGATATAATGCCGATGTACTCTGCCACTTTTTGCACTTTCTCCAGTTCTGTCATATCATCTGTAATATTATCAGAAATAAAATCATCAAAGTATTTTTTCAGATAAATATTCACTTCATCATAAACTCGAACCGTTGCAGTAACCACTGTTCCGTCTTCCAAAGTTGCCTTAACTGTTGCTTTTTTCTCAACTTCTTCAAAATCGGGACTACCAAATAATGTAACTTTCCCATATTCTGTGATTTCAAAGTACTCTTTATCCTCTCCAGCTAATTCCCATTTTTTTACGTCCAGCCTTGTATCATTCACCTTGAAGCGGAACTCACGCAAATGTGTTTCATCATAGCTAATCACATCTTTATATTTCTTAGGAAGAAAATATAGGCTCACATCCGTCTCATTCATAACTGGATTTCCTTTCAGTGCCTCCAGATCCTCGTCTTCGTCATAATCTTCATTTTTTTCTACTGGCTTTTCTATTTTTCTTACGGTAATTATACATTTATAATTTTTCTTCTTGTAAGTGGCTGTGACGGTTGCTTTTCCACTCTTTTTTGCCTTTAACACTACTGTATTACCACTCTTTTTCTGAATGGCTACCACAGCTTTTTTACTACTGCTCCACTTCACACCTGCACGTTTTGATACATTCTTTAGCTTCAGCTTATAGGTATCACCCTTATACATTGTTTTTTTCTTTACCTGTAAGGCTGGAACAGACTTTGCATCCACATATCCACTCGGTAACAAAACCATCATCAATAAGATACAAATAAATGAAAACATTCTCTTATACATGATAAACACCCCCATATTCTATCACTACACCTTGATCACTCTAATTCTTCTTTTCTCTGCCAATCATATTATTTTTGTCTGGTACTTCATCCATCAAGCCAGTGACCAGCTTTTCCGTCTCCAGCTTATACATCATTAAGCGGAGCAGATAATCCGGCATCTTTCGTTCTTCCCTTTCCCAATCTACTAAGGTTCTCTGTGGAATACCAAAATATGCTGCAAATTCTTGTTGATTAACCCCCATCTGTTGGCGGGCATTTCGTAACACCTCTCTTTGTGTCATAGTATTCGCCTCCTTACTACGCATTGCGTCTTTTTTCTTTATTATACTACGCATTGTGTAGTTTTGCAACCTTTTTTCAAACAAGGCAATTATAGTTTTTTTACGATGTACTATAATTACCTTAATTTTATGTATTCCTTTATGCTGTCTTACTTCATATCTACAATGAAATGATATTCTCTAATGCCTTTTGGCTCATAATACTCCCCTCAGATTATTTACAAATATTTACTGATATACTTCCAATCTTCTTTTTGTTTATTCAAGTCTTTACTATTTTTACCACATTGTACATTTCTGTTCATTGTTCCCAATACACCACAATGAGCTAACGGAAATACCCGAACCACCTCATTGTCATTCAATATAATTTCAGAAACGATTCTCTTCTCTATATAACTATTATAACTTAATCCATTGATTGGGCTATGGATTGAAAATGCTTCTAATACACCTTCAAACGTATGCTTTCCCAAACAGAGAATTACTTTGGGTTTCAAAATCTGAACTAATCTATTGAAAAATGCTAAATCCTTTTTTGTCCAACTTGCCACACATCCCTGACTTGAACCTTTGGTTCTGTATCCTAACACTAAATTTGTAAAAAACAGATCCCTATAATTGTTATTTTTAATATCCTCATAACCAATAACCTTAAATAATTCTGCCAGATTATTATCCGTCTGAAATAACTCCGCATGATTATCCGTATATTTGCAATCAAATCCTTTGTTCATTGCTTCAACATTCGAAAGGATTCCAGGATAATCTTTGGGACATCCCCAATCCTGTCCAACCAATAAAACTTTAGGATGTCGAACTCCTCTTCCTTGCCAATACGTCCATAGATTAATCTCACTTGCACATTGAGATACCCATACAAGTTCTTCCTTTCCAAATCCATCTGTATCTAACTGATATGTCGAACGAGCTTCATTGCATAAATTCATATATTCAATTTCTGCCTTTTTATCTATTTTGTTCTTCTCCATTACCCATAGTCCCGCCCTTCATAGCTGACTGCTATATTTTTATACTAATTTTTTTACCTGCATACGTCCTAATTTACCCAATAATTATACTCCAAATTAGCTTTCATATAAATCATTTTTTCTCTTTCCTTGATAACATTTTTTCTTTAAATCTCTGATTTCTAATGGATTTAGGGGACAGCCTAAGAAGACTGTCCCCTAATAACACATAGCCCATTTTATCAATTGTCTCTTTTTCTTATTCTTCCCCTGTAAAATGCCCGATTATCTTTTATAATCCTTCTCTTTTGGTTGCCGGCTTTTACATTCTGCTTTTTCTACTTTCTTACTTTCTGTCTGTTTTTTCTGATACTGCTCAAATAAATCCGCCCCATACTGCACTTCCTGTTCCGATACCATAGGCATCCTGTTCGCATCCCCCTGTACTCTTCCTGTGTTTTCTTTCGGCTTCTGCTTTTGCTCTATCTTCGGTTCCACTTGCAACCCTTCTACTTTCTGAATAGCAGAATACAAGGTCTGGTCCATATCTTTTAGCAAGAAAGATATTCCCTGCAATGGTTTTAGAGCGATCTGTGTCTTACTTATCTTCTTCTCCTTCTTTCTGTAATCTACCGTTTCCCGGTCAAACAGTATCCTTACTGTATTCGCAATCTTCCGGTTTGCCTGACGCATTCCTTTTCCAAACACCTCCAGCTTATCTATGGTATGCTCCGCTTTTGCCTGTGCTGTTTGGACATTCTCCTGCAAGGATTGCAGTTTATCTTTTATCCCCACAAACTCTGACATACGGTGCAACACTGCTTTCCCTTTTGCCTTTGCTTCATTTGTAATATCTGTAACTTTTGCCAGTATACCATCTTTAATTTCTTTTACCTGTACTTTCATAGGCTGCAGCATTTCTAATAACTGCTCCATTTCTGCCTGTATGCCAGCTTTCATACGAACAAATCTGCTTTCTTTTGGTTTTCCTGTTCTACCCTGTTTCATCTGCTCAATCTCTGTCTGCATGGCAGCAATCTTATTTTCTAAGTCATCTACATAGGCACAGAATTGAAAGAAGTTATCCATCTTCTTTTGCATATTCTGGCTGCTAAGCATTTCTAGAAGTTCTATAATTCTGTCTTCTTTCGTCAGTTCTTTTCCCATATGCCCGCTCCTTTCTATAAAGACTATCACTTAGGCGTTTGCGAAACGCCACAAGCCGCATAAATGCGACACATTTTTTATAACA
>CAMWUK010000169.1 GCA_947177415.1 uncultured Clostridiaceae bacterium | reverse complement strand
TTCATTTTTCTTACGAAACACGCAGTAAATGCGTGTTTCTACCTGAATAGTTACCCTTAATTTAGCTATTTTTCTTTTTCTTTTTCTCTTCTGCATGAATTATCTTTGCCACTTCATCCCACGAACGTTTTAATTGCAAAGATTTTCGGTTTAATTCTATATTATTGCTGGAAAGTTGTGCCAGTTTTACTTTCCATTTTTCCATAAAATCACCTGTCGCATACTTTCTATTTATTCTATTCAAAAAAACAAAAAAGTAAGCTTGTTTCTTTTTTATTTTCCCATATAAAGCAAAAGCTAAATGAATGAATATAACTTTTTCGACATACTCTTACAACTTTTTCTAGCAAGTGCAAATTCTACTTGCGAACAGTAAAATAATCCTCTTATCTAGAAATCACCATCCGGCAAATTGGCTTTCCTTCTGCCACAAATTTTGTTTCATACTCGGTCATTACATTCCCTTTTATAAACTCACTATTATGCAAATCAAAAGTATGATTTTCCAGAGTCCAACCAGCTTCTTCTACCTGCTCCAAAGAAAAATCAAAAAGCGGACGGTTATCTGTTTTAAAGATTACTTTACCATCTGGCTGGAGAAATTGATTATACTTACTTAAAAATTGAGTAGATGTCAATCTTCTCTTCGCATGTCTGTCCTTTGGCCAAGGATCCGAAAAATTCAAATAAATCCGATCTATTTCATCCTTATCAAATACCTTTACAATATCCTCTGCATCCATACGAATAAATATCAGATTCTTAGTTTCTAACTCTGGTCTTTTTTCCAAAGCACGAACCAATACACTGGAATATTTTTCAATCCCAATGTAATTAATATCTGAATTCATCTTTGCAAGCTCCATAATAAATTGTCCTTTTCCCATTCCAATTTCTATATGTATAGGGTTTTCATTCCCAAAAAATTCTTTCCAACGTCCCTTATAACTTTCATATTCTTCAGGTAAATGCATGGCATAGTCATTTGCTGCAATAGTTTCCCTAGAACCTTTAACATTTCTTAACCGCATAGTTTTCTCCTTTTGCTTGTAATGTTCAAAATCATGAACTGTAACCAAATATAAACGACCTATCTCTCAAAAGAGCAAATAGATCGTTTATACTTTTTAAATATTTCTTAACTAATATTTCTTCTTCACTACGATTTTCCTTTTCTTTTCCTGTTTAAAATCATAGGCAAATACTACTGTAGTAAGTGGTGGAAGAGCAAATCCGATAGAATAATCCTTTCCGTCACAAGGAATGGCTTCTGCCTTTATTGGTTTGAAGTTATTTACTCTGTTCATTCCACCAAATTCTTCTGCGTCAGAGTTAAGCACTTCCTGATAGAATCCTGCACAAGGCACACCAACACGGAAATCACGATATTCTTTACTATGGAAGTTGCAAATAAATAATAACTGTTTTCTGGTGGTTTCTCCACGACGGACAAAGGAAACCACACTACTCATACGGTCATCACAGCTCATCCATTCAAATCCCATGTTGTTACCATCATGTACATACATAGATGGATAATCTTTATAAAGCTTATTCAATGCTTTTACATATCTTTGGATTCCACGATGTTCCTCATGTTCCAAATCACCCCAGCTAATGGATACATCTTCATTCCATTCATGATCCTGGGCAAATTCCTGTCCCATAAATAATAACTTCTTACCAGGATGTCCATACATAAATCCATAAGCTACACGTAAATTTGCAAATTGTTCCTCTCTATTTCCTGGCATCTTATTTAACAAGGTTGCTTTTCCATGCACAACTTCATCATGCGACAATGCCTGAATAAAGTTCTCTGTATAAGCATACATCATACTAAATGTCAATTTATAATGGTCATAGTGTCTGGATTCTGGTGGACATTTCATATACTGTAAAAAGTCATTCATCCACCCCATATCCCATTTGAATAAAAATCCTAATCCCTGCATAGAAGCTGGTGCCGTTACTCCTGCCCATGCTGTGGATTCTTCGGCAATCATAAGTGCTCCAGGATCTCTCTCTTCTAAAATGGTATTTAAATGTTGGAAAAGTGCAATCACGTCTGTATTCTCTCTTCCACCATTCTTATTTGGAAGCCAGTTTCCATCATCTTTACCATAATCAAGATATAACATAGAAGCCACTGCATCTACACGCAACCCATCCACATGGAATTTTTCAATCCAATAAAGTGCATTTGCTACAAGGAAGTTGGCTACTTCATTCATCTCATAATTAAAAATTAAAGTTCCCCAATGAGGATGTTCCCCACGGCGGGTATCTGGATGCTCATATAATGGAAGTCCATCAAATTTTGCCAGACCATGGGCATCTCTTGGGAAATGTGCCGGTACCCAGTCAAGTATAACTGCAATGCCTTTACTATGCATATAATCTATAAAATACATAAAATCATCCGGATTACCATAACGTTTTGTTGGTGCATAATATCCAGTTACCTGATATCCCCACGAACCATCAAATGGATGTTCTGCAATTCCCATCAATTCAATATGAGTATAACCCATATCTAACACATATTCTGCAAGTTCTGGTGCAATTTCTCTATAATTATAGAATCCTTCATTAACATCATCATCTCTTTTTTTCCAAGAACCCAAATGAACTTCATATATGGAAATCGGATCTTTTCTGCATGCCAGACGGTCTTTTCCCTGACGTTTCTTAATCCATGCACTATCTGACCATTTGAAATCACGGATATCTGCAACCATAGAAGCATTTTCTGGACGCATCTGTGTAGAAGTTGCGTATGGATCTGCCTTATGCAAAATCTCACCATTTCTAGTCAAAATCTGGAACTTATATATCGCTCCAACTTGTACACCAGGAATAAAAATCTCATAGATACCGGAACTTCCCAAAATATTCATTTGGTGCATTCTTGCATCCCACAAGTTAAAGTCCCCTACCACGCTGACACGTCTTGCATGAGGTGCCCAAACTGCAAAGTGTACACCTTCCACGCCATCAATTGTCATTGGATGTGCACCTAATTTTTCATAAATCTCATAATGTTTTCCTTCTGCAAACAAATGACAATCCATAGAAGAAATCTGTGAAGGGAAACTATATGGATCTTCAGTTTCAATGATTGTGCCATCCCCATAATACACTTTTAATTTGTATTTTGTATATTTTTTCTTAGGGAAATAAATACCAAAGAAGCCTCTATCTCCAATTCCTTCCATATCCTCTTGATATTTTCCATTCTTGCTAACCAATTCGATCCGATATGCATCTGGCCGGTAAGCTGTGATTACTTGTCCCTCTCCACAATCATGGGCACCCAACAAAAAATGTGGTGCATTATTTGTGCAATTCATCAATTCATCATACTGAATCCAATTAATCCAATTTTGCAACATATCATTCATACCTAAAACCTCCTATAGAAATTGTTTCACAATATTCTGAATCATCTCTTCATCCAATAGTATTTCCTTAGATGCTCCACGTTCAAAATAAACCAACAAATAATAATTAATTACACCAGTGAAGCTAATTGCCAAAAAATCCTCTCTTCCTTTTAAATGCTCCTGTTCATTGGCATACTGCATAAAGAAAGAACGAACTATATGCAGCAATTTTGATAAATATGGTTTTGCTGCTATATAAGCCTCATTATCCCTTGCTGATGAAAATAAACTAATAATAAGAAGATAAATTTCTTTATTCTCCACAGCAAGCTCAATATAAGTTACCACCGCCTTATAAAGAATCTCCTGGTATCCCCCTGACCCACGCATCGTCTGTTTTAAACCGTCCACCAACTGATTGGCTCCCCGCTCTAAAAGACACTCTAATAATCCATGCTTACTCTTAAAATAATAGTACATGGTTGGTTTCGTAATTCCGGCAGCATCCACGATTTCTTGTACACCAACACAGTCATATCCCTTTTCATAAAATAATCGTTGTGCACAAGATAATATCTTGTCCTTGTTTGTATTGTCTTGTTTGTTCCCGTCACGCATCAGATGCCCCCTTTACCCTTTACATAAGCAAACCCCTGATTCCGTACTATTCTAATATAAACAGTATACCAATCGGTATACATTATGTCAATCACTTTCATTCATCATGCTTCATTCACTTTTTTTATTTATATTTGATTCTCTTCTTGCCACTCTTCCACAAACTGTTTATAATAAAAGGTAGACTAACTTATTATATGATTATATGGAGGATAATATGAAAAAATTTTTAATAAAATCATTTGCTATTGTACTTTTACTTTCTTCTTTTTCAACCAAAAATATACAAACAGAAATTATTTGCCCTATTTCAGCAGATGTTGCACCTCCTGATGAAAATGTATCTTTTCCAAAAGGTCCAAAAGCGAAATCCATTACCGCTGCTTCTGCCATTGTAATGGATGCAGATACCGGACTTATTTTATATGATAAAAAAAGTAATGCAAAACACTACCCTGCCAGTATTACAAAAATTATGACCACTCTCCTATGTATAGAAAACTGTGCAATGAATGAGACTGTTACATTTAAAGAAAGCGAAGTTTTAAATCTGGAATCTGGTGCCAGCAATATTGATACCAAAGTCGGTGAAACTTTGACGATTGAACAATGTCTGTATGCGATTATGCTTGCATCTGCCAATGAAGTCTGTCTTGGTGTTGCAGATTATATTTCCGGTGATATTGCAAGTTTTGCAGATCTTATGAATCAACGTGCAAAAGAAGTTGGCTGTAAAAACACCCATTTTTCCAATCCAAATGGATTACACAGTGACGATCATTATACAACTGCTTATGACATGGCTATGATTAGCAAAGAAGCCTTAAAAAATAGCACATTCCGAAAAGTGGCAGGTACGAAAGTAGCTTATATTCCAAAAACCAATAAGCATGATGCCCGTCCGCCAATAGCCAACCACCATAATATGTTAAACGCATATACTTATAACCAATATATTTATGACGGCTGTACTGGTGGTAAAACCGGATATACATCTATGGCACAAAGTACATTAGTAACATTTGCAGAACGGGACGGTATGCGTTTAATCTGTGTGGTAATGAAGGGACAAGCTCCAAAACAAAGCCTGACTGCTAACATTTACACAGATACCACTTCCTTATTGGATTTTGCTTTTGAGAATTATCAAATACATGATTTGACATCCACTATAGAAGATACCAACTCTGTAGATTCTCCATTGTTTACCCGCTTTACTTCTTTTTTTGATAAGAACACTGCTCCTCTTCAAACCAGCAATAATGGTCAAATTATTTTACCAAATGGAGTTGACGTTTCCAGTGCTGTACATCAAGTAGAGTTTTATGATACCATAAAAGAAGAAAATGGTAAAAATGTAATTGGTTCTGTAACTTATACTTATGGAAAGCAACTAGTAGGTCATACAGATATTTATTTTACCCCTAATAATGATATAGAACATTTAGCAAGTATAGATGATATAGAATTTACCAACAGCATAAAAATTTCTGGTTCCTTTAAATATACTTCTGTCATTATTAAAACGATTGTTATAATGGTATGCATTATAATTGTATGCCTGTTCTTATTCTTCTACGTCCGTTTACTTAGAAAAAGACGAATGCTTTCTAACCGGAAAAACCAATATATAGGAAAGCCAAGAAATAAAGATATTCATTTTTAATATGCTTTACATGCAGTAACAACAAAAAGTATCTGTTCAGAACTTAAACAGATACTTTTTTGTTACCTTTCTATCTTCTTTTTTTCTGTGCACGTTTTGCAATAATATCTGCCCTCTGCTTACTCAAGCGGTTCGCCTCATCTTTGGAAATTATCTTAACAGTTTTTACTGCAAAATACTCCTCTCCATGTCCTCGCTTCACCCTTACTTTTCCTTTAAGATATCCATGTTCTGTACACAAAAACAATCCATAATAGTTTTTAGAGTTATTGGTAAACCAGTCTATTTTTTTTGCCACCTTTTTTTCACAAACACAACACTTTACCTCTTTTACTGTTTTGGCATTCATTAATGCTTCTTTTCCCAGATATCCCATAGAAATAAATTTAGAATAACTGGCAAAGGAAATGTCAATTTCATCCTCTTGTTTTTGAGGATAATGAAAATAATCTATCTCCTTATATTTCTTTATTTTCTTTATATCAAATTTTTGCATAATAAAAGCAGTATATCTGGCATCATTAATTGCTGTATGAAATTCTTGTTTCTGTTCCAAATGAAAATAATTCACTGCAAATGCCAAATTTCTGGTTGACTTCTGCTCATCAAAAAAAACCTCAAAAAGTTTTTGTACATTATAGTAAAAAAATGGTTTTTCAGAAAGTGCCATCATATTATAATATTCCATATTTCTCTGCAATTCTGTTAAATCTAAGGTTCCCCATGTGCAAAATACCGGTTCCTTCCCACACCACTGGAGAAAATCTTCAGCTACTTGCGGAAATTTTCTGCAATTCTGTAAATCTTCCATCGTAATCTGAATAATTTCACCTACATGTTGATCCATTTTCTTATATACTTGTGGTTTAATTTTTTCACCAAATTCCTCCAGAATTTCTAATTTTTCATTTAGTTTTACTGCTCCAATTTCTATTATCTCAAACGGAATCTCTGCTACTTCTTTTCGTTTGCCCTCTGGACATTGATTCCATTCTAAATCCATCACTATATAATTCAATTTTTCACCTGCTTACTATGAAAGTGTTAGTAACAGTTCAGCTATGTCATTCATATTTTGCCAGATTATAAATCCAAGTATAATGCTTATCGTAGAACCTGTTAACTGTTACCCAAAATATCTTTTCTGTCCATAATATACAAGAACTGCACAAAAAATGCCAAGTACCATTCCACCTACAATGTCTGTGGGGAAATGTACAAAGAAATACATCCTGGAAAAAGCAATAAGTCCTGCAATAAAAAATGCAAAGCTACCTCCTTTAGGACTATACAAAAATAAAGTTGTTGCTGCAGCAAAAGAAGAGCTTGTATGCCCGGACGGAAAAGAATACTCCCTAGGATAAATCAATGGTATCACACTTGTATTCACTTGAAAAGGTCTTGGCCGCTGAATTATATTTTTTATAATAAGATTTCCTAAAATTGCAGTAATTGCTAATGATACAAGAACCATTATCCCACAAATTTTTCTTTTCCTTTTTTCCTCCATAGTTTCTCTCTTTATTGTTGGAATACTTATTAACATTATACTAATAAAAATCCATAATAATCCACCATTTCCAAGAGAAGTTATAAACATCATAGCATGATCTAAAACCTCATTATGTATATTTTGTAATAAATGCAAAAAATCTAATTCCATTAATCTATTTCCTTTCAAATGTTTTGTATTGTAAAAATAAAAGACACATAGTATTTTTCCATGTGCCTTTTATTCAAAAATTTCTTTACTATTTTGTGCCTGCAATTAAGGCTGCAATTTCTTCTGGTGTCATTACATGGTTCGGATCTGTATTTACCTCTGGTACAGCTACCGGTTCTGGTTCTCCGACTGGCTCTTCACTTGTTCCTCCTGCCACCAATGCTGCAATTTCTTCTGGTGTCA
>CAMWUK010000168.1 GCA_947177415.1 uncultured Clostridiaceae bacterium | reverse complement strand
CGAGGAATCAATGCACCGCCAAAGGAACAAAAGTGAAATAAAAGAAAGAAATATGCAAATATTAAATAGTTTATAAAAAATAGATTGTGTACTTGTGTCCTTCTTGAAATAAAGGGACACAAATGGTACACAATCTATTGTATTTTGTTGTAATTAACTAAATTTTGATTTTCTTGAAAACGCTAAACTCTAGAACTTACCAGCCTTAGCAGCTTCCTCAATGGATACAGCTACAGCAACAGTAGCACCAACCATTGGGTTGTTACCCATACCGATTAATCCCATCATTTCTACGTGAGCAGGAACGGAAGAAGAACCAGCGAACTGGGCATCAGAGTGCATACGTCCTAAAGTATCTGTCATACCATAAGAAGCAGGACCTGCAGCCATGTTATCTGGATGAAGTGTTCTACCTGTACCACCGCCAGATGCTACAGAGAAGTATTTCTTACCTTGTTCAAGACATTCTTTCTTGTATGTACCAGCTACTGGATGTTGGAAACGGGTAGGGTTTGTAGAGTTACCAGTAATAGAAACATCTACTTTTTCTTTGTGCATAATAGCAACACCTTCTGATACATCGTTTGCACCATAGCAGTTAACTTTTGAACGAAGTCCGTCAGAGTATGCTTTTTTGGAAATTTCTTTTACTTCTCCAGTGCTGTAGTCCATTTCTGTTTCAACAAATGTAAATCCGTTAATTCTTGAGATAATCTGGGCAGCATCTTTTCCAAGACCATTTAAGATTACACGAAGAGGTTTCTTACGAACTTTGTTTGCTTTTTCAGCAATACCGATAGCACCTTCTGCAGCAGCAAAAGATTCATGACCTGCTAAGAATGCGAAACAATCTGTTTCTTCCTCTAATAGCATCTTTCCTAAGTTACCATGTCCTAAACCAACTTTTCTCTGGTCAGCAACAGAACCAGGAATACAGAATGCCTGAAGACCTTCTCCAAGAGCTGCTGCAGCATCTGCTGCTCTTTTGCATCCTTTTTTGATTGCAATTGCTGCACCTACTGTATAAGCCCAACATGCATTTTCAAAACAAATTGGCTGAATTCCTTTTACCTGGTTGTATACGTCTAATCCAGCATCTTTTGTAATCTTTTCTGCTTCTTCAATAGAAGAAATTCCGTAGCTATTTAAAACAGAATTGATTTTGTCAATTCTTCTTTCATATGATTCAAATAAAGCCATTATGAGTATCCTCCTTATTTTTCCTTTTTCATAATTATGTAATTATTCTTTTCTTGGATCGATTACTTTTACTGCATCTGCTACACGACCGTATTGTCCCTGAGCTTTTTCAAAAGCAGTATTTGCATCATCACCAGCTTTGATAAAGTCCATCATCTTTCCAAAGTTTACAAACTTGTATCCAATGATTTCATCATCTTCGTTTAATGCAATTCCAGTAACATATCCATCTGTCATCTCAAGGTAACGAGGACCTTTCTTTAATGTTCCATACATAGTACCAACTTGGGATCTTAATCCTTTTCCTAAATCTTCAAGTCCTGCACCAATTGTAAGACCATCTTCAGAGAATGCAGACTGTGTTCTACCATAAACAATCTGTAAGAATAATTCTCTCATTGCTGTATTGATAGCATCACAAACTAAGTCAGTATTCAAAGCCTCTAACAAAGTTCTTCCTGGAAGGATTTCAGATGCCATAGCAGCAGAGTGAGTCATTCCGGAACAGCCAATGGTTTCTACCAATGCTTCTTGAATAATACCTTCTTTTACATTCAAGGTCAGCTTACAAGTACCCTGCTGTGGTGCACACCATCCAATACCATGTGTGAAACCTGAGATATCTTTGATTTCTTTTGCTTTTACCCACTTTCCTTCTTCTGGGATTGGGGCAGCTCCATGCTGTCCGCCAGTTGCTGCAACTGGGCACATCTTTTCTACTTCGTTCGTATAAATCATGTTGAGTCTCCTTTCAATCTTTCATTTGTTCCTACGATGTCATTTCCAGATCTTTCCATAAAAAGCCACCGCATTTAATTCTATTTTCTCACAAAATGACAAAATAGTCTATAGTTTTTGAGAATTTTTTTCAAGTTACATGTTACTTAATGTAAGTTGGTCTTTTTAGTTCATCCATAGTAAAATCATATTCCGGAGTATCTAAGGCACTGGATAAATCCTTAGTATAGTACCATGGATCATCTGTGTGTTGTGGGTTTTGCAAAATATGAAATTGCTGGGCTGGCATATATCCCTGGGCAAGAAGAAAAGCCTTCTCTTTTTGCTTATTTTCACATACATCTACTACCATAACCACATGTCCGGGACTGCCTCTGTGAATAAATATATCTCCAATTTGAATATCTTTTAATTGGATAGATTTGGATTCTTCTTCCAGAGAAAGGGTACTGGCATAACAGAAAACAGTGCGAAGATAGCTTTCAAACGATTTATTGGAATCATCACTAGCTGCCCCCTGATACCAAGTAGTGGAGTTACCATCAATATTTACACGCATTCCTTGGCTCCATTTAGAAAAATCACAGGAAAAACCATTTACAAAATGAAACTGCATAAGCCCATATTGTTTCTTCTTATAAAAGTATTCGGCATACATACGGATTACAGAATCTGCACACTGCTGTAAATCATCATTAACCAAATCCATATCAAAAATGGCAATGTGTGCATTCTGGTTTCCTTTTTTAGAACCGTTATATAAAAGAACTTCTGAGCCATCTTCACAAAGAGGATATTTTCTTACGAATTCTCCAAAAGAGCCTTTAGAATAAGATAAGCGGGTATAACCTTCTGGAAGTTGAAAGCGGGTTTCTAAAGTAGTGCCAGAAGGATTTACATAAGAAATTTTTGTTGGCATGGGCGATTCTTCCATAGTTGTCTCTGGTTCTGATGTGATAACAGAAGTAGAGGCAGGAAGATTTGTGGCAGTCTCCAAAGTATTTTCATTATGATTCCTATCTTTGGTGCAGGCAGTTGTTGATAGTAAAAGAGCAGCAAGGACTGGAAGACATAAGTAGTATTTTAATTTATAAGTCATAAAAGCCTCCTAATTATATTTTTATAAGATAGACTTAGAACCTGCTATCTTGTAATAAGTAAATTGTTCCAGTACAATAATACCAGATAATAGTTTGGATGTCTAAATTCTAAATATAATATTATTCACAAACGATTATTGAGAAAAGTATATAATAGTTAATATCATAGTTAGAACATATTTTTGTTTATCATCTGTCTGCAATCTACTAAATTCTTCTGTTAAGTATGACTAAGTCTTAGGTTGTATAAAGATTTAGTTCAGATTTAAGACTGTGAATAATCTGGTTAATTATAGTTAGGCTATTTATACATTTTGAAGTGTACAATTAATAAAATTCTGATATAATTAAAATACAGGTTACTGTTCACACCTACAGTGTGAACAGTAACAAATACAGAATAACTATTCGGAAACAAAAGAAGAATAGTATCTTGTACGTAATTAGGCATTTGCGAAACTCAATTTACTCATAGAATTTTTGTGCAATGTTTACATATCAACGCAAGGCACGTTTTCACTGCTCTCAACCGTAACGGTACATAAGGTGCTAAAAGACAGCACCTAAGTACCGACGGTCTCGAAAGCACCCAGCTTTGATATGTAAATCTGCACAAAATAATATAAGTTAACGAGAGTTTCGCAATTACCTATTGTACGTAATGTGTAAAAGGAGCAAGACGAATGAACCGATTTAATAAAAAGAAAAAATGGATTATACTATTAATGTTAAGTTGTCTTTTAACGGGATGTTCAGACAACAATAGTGGCAAAGTACAGGAAAGCACTTATTCTGTTTTGGAAGAGAATGAGGATTATCAGCTTGCCTTGTCAGAGAAAGAAGCATTCAAAAATATGTTGCAGGATTTTATTTATTGGGAATATGCAACCATGATTGAAAAAGAGGGAGAGTCTTTTTTTAGTATACTGGAGAAGGAAAATTGTCTGGAGACAGAAATGAAGTTACATTTTTTTTATCGGAAATATGATGTGGAAGAAATGGATGAAGCAGAAAGTGATATCTATAATATCATTGTGACTTTTCCAGATAAGAAAGAATTATCTTATTTTTCCATGGATTATAATGCCAGAGGACTTTCTTCAAAGTATGATTATGGTTATGGTTATGGTAGATGGTTTTCAGATAGCTTGGAAGATGACATATCGTCACAAGAGCTGGAGAAGAGCAAGTGGTTTCAAAAGCATTATACTTCCTTCGGTGAAACAAGCCTTAGATTAAAAAAGTCAGAGGCTGAGAGTTATAAAGTGAAGGATAAATTCCCAGCAGGAGAAAAAGAGAGGATCTTGTCAGCTGTCCAAGCATCAATAAAAGAAGAATATAAGGAAGAAGAGGATTTGGTTGTTTATGTGCGGGATTTCCTGCCAGGTGATCAAAGTTTATCAGGAGAGGTGGTAAATCTTAACATAATAAATAGTGATGATATGCCACTATACTGGATTTGTTCAGAGATTAATTATACAGGAAATAAAATGGAAGAATTTCAGGATATCCATTGGTATACACATTATTCTACAGGATATAGTGGTGCCAGCAATCCTGATTATAATCCTACTGTAAACCAGGTAAAAGAATGGGCTAAAGAGGAAAAAGAGGCAGTCAACGTGGAAAAATGTATTCTTGCATATCACATCAAGAATGGAGAAATGATTGACCTGAAAGATATGCAGTTAACCCAGTGGCAATATCATCAAACAAATTAGAACTAAAAGCTTGGTTTTCGCATAATATTTCTCAGCACAACCATCTATATACAGTTATTAATGTTCATATATGAGGAGATTATAACAGAAAATATATGTTACAACAACGGTTAATTTTGTGGTCTTAACTCACCATCTAAAACTAATGAACTTGTGAATATTTTTATAAAATAAGTATAATATAACAAATATGATTAAAAAGTTAAATGAGGGCAAAAGTGCCCTCATTATTTTTATGATAAAATAGTTTATCCTTCTTGTTCTGATTTATTTTTTTTCTTAATCATTGCAACAACAGCAAGAATAGCATTTATTAAACACCAACCTGCCCAGATATTGAGATCTGCAAAGTTTCCAGCAAGCGAAAAACCTATTAATGCACCAAGTCCAAAGAGAATTATTAATGCGATATTCCCACCTTTTCCTTGGCTCTTTCTTGTTGCAATCGAAACAATACCTCCAGACAGCATCATAATAGCAACCATAACTCCTCCACTACCACTTGATTGACCATTATCTTCTACTGCATTCACAAACCCTGCTGCACAAGACTGAAAAACTACAACCAAACAAAGAACAATAGATAAAATCCCAGATACAAGTTTCCAAATTTTCATAAATAATCCTCCTTTTAATATATAATATACTTAGGCATTTGCGAAACTCAATTTACTCTATGAGTTTTTGTGCAAAGTTCACATATCAACACAAGGCACGTTTTCACTGCTCTCAACCGTAACGGTACATAAGGTGCTAAAAAACAGCACCTAAGTACCAACGGTCTCGAAAGCACCTTGCTTATGATATGTAAATCTGCACAAAATAATTTAAGATAATGAGAGTTTCGCAATTGCCTATATAATATACTCTCGGAATCTCCAAGCCTTATTTTATGTGGTTTCTGAAATTCTTTTTTTTATGAATTCCCCCCCCCACTTTTTACGGAAAGTATGAACCCAAAACCGTTATTTTGCGACAAAATGTTGTGTTAAATCAGATTGTATCGCTTCATTTCCTCTCTACATTTGGCACATAATTTACCTATAATCCTATTTGAGTATCCTTGTAATGGTTCTATCTTTCCCTGATAATATGATGTATGCCACATTCTGAGTATAGGAATTTGTTTATCATCTATGAGAAAATATATTTTATCTCCAATTCGCTTTGCACCTAAATAGTTAATAGGCAAGTCTATATCATAAGTCTTTGTTCCTAACCATACAACTACATCTGGATTTATTATTTCAATTTCTTTCTTGATAAACTCCTTATAATATTTGCAATACTCTTGAATATGTAATGCATCCTTAACATCAGCACCTCCTCCTCTTTTGTTCAAATCCATAATCGCATAATGGATCGCTGCGTCTGAATCAGACATTTCATTTATTCCAATTTCTGCAACAACTTTATATATGGCAGAAGTCCGCTCCCTCATCTTTCCTAGCCAATCATCACAACCAGTTTCATAATATTTCTGATAATCATCTATGGTGCTTGGCTTTGGATTAGACTTGGCAGAGTATTCATCATCGTTAGCTTCATTTGAAATAAACAGCACTTTTCTTTTTTCCTTAGAGAAAACAGTTTCATCAATAATTCCGTCTCTCCGAAAATGGCTTTTTGTAATATTCTTACCGCCCCGTGTCCGCTCCCATGAAAAATCTGGTTCATTTTCCTGTGCATATTCCCATTCAATAAAAAGTTGTTCTAATTGCTCTGATTTTGATACCATGTACTTATCCTCCAAATGTAAATTTAGTTGTAACTGTTCAGAACATACTCGAGGATTTGCTTGACAAATCCGAGTTTTACAAGATTTTAGCCCATGAAAATTCGTCTTCCCAAGGGACTTAGAATCATCAAAATTTACTCTTTCTTACGAAACATGTAGTAAATGGGTGTTTCTACATTACTGCTTACTCCGAATAGTTGTTTTTTTGATTGTTCATCATTATTTCCTCCCTCATACATAATAACATTTTTTGACATTTTCTTTGAACAATTATATCATGTTATTTTTTGGAATGCAACTATTAGTTTCTATTATTAAAACTAATAGTTAGTTAATGCTTTTGATAGATATGGTTATAATAAGAGAAGTAGTTCAGCAAATAGTTTTATTTTATACAGGAGAGATTATGAACCAGCTTTCATTAGGAAAACGCATACGTGAAGAACGTCAAAAACTAAATCTTACCCAAGAACAGCTTGCAGAAAAGCTCAATGTTTCTACCACTTACATTGGGTTTGTAGAACGTGGTGAACGTAGTATCACGCTTGGAAAGTTAGCTGTTTTAGCCAATATTTTGGGAGTATCGGTAGACTATTTGTTGTCAGATACTGTTGTTAGCAACCGCTCTGCCAAAGAAACTCTCTGGTTACAGCTTCTTTCCTCTGCAACAGAAGAGGAGCAAGAACTTATCATTGAAATGGCAAAGTTAATTCTGAATCACTCTCATAAAAAATAAAACTTCGTATTTCATTGTATACGAAGTTTTATAAAAGATGGTATGCTTACAGCATACATTTATGTTATGGGCAAATGTAACAATATAGAATATTATCACTATTCCAAATTGCAAAATAAAGAAAATCAATATTGTATTTCTTGTTTGCTTTATCACTTACATCATTTCCACATTCCGGACATTTGATTATTGCCATTTTATGATTCATCCTTTCACATTCCTGTTATTATTTTCTTCCTGTTAAATAAAATTCTATACTGTCGAAATCTTCATATGAATTTAATTGTTTTGATATTGTTTTTTGAGGTTTAATTTCTGAATTATTATCTGTGAAATATGCACTATCATAATCAACTAGTTCTCCATTTAAAAAGAATAAAGCATATCCCTCAACGAATTTTGCAGCATCTGCTCCATTGTTTGTAACTTGAAATACTGCTCCACTATCTATGTCATTTTGTACAAATGATAAATCTTGTATTACTGATTTATAGTATTTACTAGGGACTACATTCATACTTATATCATAATACTCAATCTTTTCGGCTGTTTCGAAGGCTTCATAAAACATAGAAGTACATCCCGCTCCAAGTGCATAAAAAGAAGAATCTGCAGAGGAAATTATTTTTCCATTTTTGTCATATGCCAAAGAGGACGTTGAAATGTCAACTGTTCTGTTTGAGTTGTTTTTTACAACCATAAAATGACGTGTATACCATCCTATGCTAACTGGCAAAGTATATTCTGCTAAAATTTCAACTTTTTTACTTAAATCTTCTTGTGGTTCCTGAGTTGGCTTTGGTGTTTCAGTTATATTGCTTAAATCTTCTTGTGGTTTCTGAGTCGGTTTTGTCGTTTCAGTTATATTGCTTAAATCTTCTTGTGGTTTCTGA
>CAMWUK010000167.1 GCA_947177415.1 uncultured Clostridiaceae bacterium | reverse complement strand
GAATAGGAACCTGTATGCATATATCAATGTCTATCTGCTTTAACTCTTTCAAATATTCCTTTTTAACTGTTTGATTACATCCTAAAAATAGTACAATATTTTTTATGAATATTTCTTTTGCATATTTAACGATCTTTATTTTTTTGTAAAAATTTTCAAAAAAATTACCCCCCGAAAAAAAGACTGTATTTGTGCCTAACAATTTCAGCTTATCTAAAGTCATTAAATATTCTTCAACTGTTGTTTCTCCGCCCAAGATATTTACATTTTTAAAACAACCAACACAGCTATTCAACCGTATATGATTTTCATCACAATAAATGCAATTGCAATCACAGACTTTATCCAAAAGTATATATGCTCTTTCAATCACCGGTCTATCTTTTAAAAAACTAAGTTCCCGCCAATTATAATCAATTAGCATTTTTTCAATATAAACGGATTTATCACTATAAAACCCTAAATTAGCTGTTGCCAATTTATCCAAAAAAGAATAAACACTTTCATTAGAAGCATTCAATAACTTTATTACTTGTTGAATGGAATTTTTCTTTTCACAGAGTGTTAGTATATTAGTTTCAAAAATATTGTACTGAAACACATCTCCACTTAGTAAATTATATATTGCCCCTTCATCTGCAGAATTATAAACTAAAATACATTCCTCAAAAAGTTGAAAATATTTTTTCATCCTAAGGTCACCACCAATTCTTTAGCTTTTTTATAATATTGTGATCGAAATTTATCCAACCACTGACTATCTAATTCATTAATATAGCAATAATGTGCAAGATTATTTATAAAGGAATTTTTATAGATACCACACAATTCCTCTTTCTTAACAAATACTCCATTTGACAAATAATTATTAAAACAAGAAGGGCATACTTTCTGAATCGCACATGATATACAACTACTTGATACATTTTCATAATACTCATTCATGATATTAGCTATTTCATTAAAATTCAATCCTACTATATTATCTCCAATTTTTCTTGTTCTACTTATTTTTTCACAAATATGATAATTACCATTTACATCTACAAATACTCTCTCTCCGGGCACACATGTTGCTGTAAAATGTAAAATTTTGTTATTATTTAATATTTGCCTTAATACCAAATTCATACACTGCCTACTAAAAAGTGTATCTAAAATCATTATTTTTCTATCCTCTTTGGACATTTCTACCAATGAATCTTTGTTTCTTCCTTTTTTTATAATTGAGTAGTATTCATTCTGCAAAGCATCCCATGTATCAAAAAAATGTTTTTTTACTTCATCATCAAAATCATCAAAATATGATGTATTTACTGGACTGACCATATTAATTCCCAAAAGGAAAAATTCTTTGTGTTCTGCAAAAAAATCTATAACTTGTCTTATATCTGTATCATAAGAATATACTGCATTAATAAACAATGGAAACTGTAAAATCTCATAAGCTTTGTACAATTTACCTATTACTTTGTCATAGCTTCCCACTCCATTTTTTAAAACCCTGTGTAAATTATGTTGCACTTCTCCTCCATCTAAGCTAAATATAGGATGTATAGAATTATCTCTAAAAAAATACAGCATTTCATTAGTTAATAATGTTGCATTAGAAGTCAATGTAAAGTAAACCTCTCCACTATAAACTTCTTTTATATATTCAACACATCTCTTAATTAATGGATAGTTTAACAATGGCTCCCCTCCATAAAACGAAACTATAGGTTTTCCATCAGGATTATATATACGACTTTCATTTATTAATGAAAAAAAATTACTGATTGCTATTTTAGCTGTTTCAAACGTCATATTATTATATCCATGTTCTCTCAATTCTGAATATTTATCCCCAAATATACAATATGTACATCTCATATTACATGAATTAGTAACTTCCAAAACTAACTCTGTAAGTCCATTTTTTACAACAAACTTCTTTGCATCATCTGCACAAATTTTTTTGTGTTGAATAATTTTAGATTTTTCATTATTCATGCATTCCTCTTCTACTTGGCGTAGACAGGCAATACGCTTCTCTGAGGAACTATTTAATCCTTTCTCAGACAAAATAATTCCTGAATTTTTTAAAAAGCTATACTTTTCTCCTGTTCTAGTTTCTACAGTTGGATTACTATTTGTCATAAATTTCTTCCTTCCTAATTTTTTCAGATAAAATTGGAATGGGTATTACATAATTACCATTCCAATTTTATCAATTAATACGCCATTATCGCATTACGCCACTGAAGCCTTTTTAGATATTATAGGCTATTGCAGTTGATGCTGCAGCTCCTCCGCCAGCTGCAGTTGCGATAGCACCATATGCAGCAGCATCTGCAAAAGGAGCCGGTCCGTCTGTAAGACACAATGCTCCACATCCACCTCCTGCGACGCCACATCCCAACGCACAAAGTACCGAGCAAACCCAGCCTCCGCTACGAGAACCAACTTCCGCATAAGAATTAACAGCTTCCATGATAGTACCTCCTTTCTAGTAATAACAAATTTTCTATTTACATCATGATGTAAGGTAATTGTAAACTATTAATTCAATATTATGTGTGGCATGTAAGTTTTCCGATAAATCTCGTCATTTTTTCCAGCGTCATAGTACTAAATATATTTTTTTTACAATAAACTATAATATAGCTGAATTTTGGTAAAGCAAACTGCAAGACAAAACTCACATTGGTTCACTTATATATACTTTAATTTGCCCACTCTTTCGCCATTTCCTCCAACATATGCAACAAATACTCCTTCTGCTCACCGCTCTTGCCATCTAAAACATTCATAACACGTTCTAAAATAGGTATTTCATTATGACTTTCATACAAGAGATATGATAATGGAACCTCCATCGCATCTGCTATTCTCATAAAGTTTTCTAAGGACATAGTTCTGGTTCCATGCTTGATCCGTTTTATAAAATCCACAGAAAGGACCGCCTCCTCTGCTAACTGAGCCTGTGTAATTTTTTTGTTTTCGGTATATTTTGATATTGTCTACAATAATATATCCTTCATTCATCTATTCTATATTCTAATTATTTATAAATTGAAGAATTCAGTTGGAAACCAGGGATACATATCTGGACATAAAGTTGTATATTTCGACAAATCTAGTAGGATGCGGTGACTAACCGCCGTCCTCTCTCAGCACCATGCATACCATTCGTTACACGGTGCTTTCAACAGTTGACATGCACCGACTGGTACGCATTAGCTAAATCATAAAAGTCTGCACATGGTCTTCGTCAGAAAGTCAGTGACTCAACTCCCTCTTGTCCCCTTACAGGCTAACTTAACGATGCTACAGGATTCACTTTATGTTACGGACTGCTATTTTGCACCTGCTTCTCACAGACATACCTCGCTTCAACACAATCGGTCACTCAAAAGCATTAGAGGCTCGCTACAAGGTTCACTGGCGATTACCTTGGACAGACTTTCACTGGCAAGCTGATAACAGCTTGCAGAACACACGACTTGCACCAATTAGAAACGTGTGCCGCCTGGTGCATGCATAAAAAAAGAATACATTATGTCAGGAAGCACCCTTTCACATGTATTCTTCTTCCAGTATGTTTTTTATTGAATTGGGAAATCTTCTTATTCCATATGCCATTAATATAAAAATATACAATATACCCTATCCAGAATTTGCACATAAAAAACACATGCATGAATTTCAAATATTGAATATCATTCGTGTGTTTTCATATTCTACCATACATATTGCCTACCGTATATTTTAAAGTTCATTATATTAAAAATGAATTGATTGAACCTCTTTTCTAAAAATACTGCCATATATGTAAGTTTCCTCACATATATGGCAGTATTTTCTTACATATGCCAGCCTTCTTATCTGAAAATTTTTTTCATTCCTGTTGGTTGCTTGGGCTGATGCAGGCAATACATACATCTACTATCCGCTGCTGCTTTCGCAGAACTAAGTGCCACTTTTCCCAAAATTGTTGCTGTAATATTTTTCTTTTTGTTGCCTGACATATAATACACCTCCAATTTCATTATTCAAGGATAGTATACCTTATTCTGCATACTTTTCTTTTTGAATGTTGAAATTCCGATATAGCAAGTAATTTTTCCCTGAAATCATACTCTGTTCAATATCTGATATTAACTACTCATTTTACCGTTATACGAGTATATCATTTACTCACCTATGTTGTTAGCATATTTTGTCGAATTATGTAAAAATATTGTTAGAAAGGAGTTATACATATGGCAGAAAATCGTATTCGTGAACTACGGAAGAGTTTAAACATGTCACAAGAAACTCTTGCCAATAAAATCGGAACTACTCAACAGGCGGTAAGCAGAATGGAAAATAACGCTTATGATATTCCTTCTGATATACTCATAAAAGTATCAAAACACTTTAATGTCACTACCGACTATATACTTGGAATTTCTGATACAAAACGTGATTATAACGGACAGTACCGCATGAATCAGGAAATGGATAAATGCTATGATATTGTCCTCCGCTATCAGAATCTATCCAAAATCAACCAAAAGACACTTCGCTTCATACTTGAGCGTTTAGAGCAGGCACAAAGAGAGTGCGAAGAAACATCTACAAAGGAAGTGGATAAAAATGCTGAGGATAGCAATATGTGATGATGATTTGAAATTTACTGGAGAACTTGAAACTCTCGTGATTCAAGAAAGCCAGAAATTAGGAATCCGTGTGGAAACAGAAGTATTCTCCGACGGTAAAACCCTTCTGAAAAGCATTCAGAGCGGCGAGCATTATGAGCTTATATTTATTGACATTGAAATGAAACAGGTAGACGGAATAACAGCGGCACGACAGATCCGTGAGATAGACCGGACTGTATTGCTAATCTATGTATCAGGTTATGATGAATATTTACAGGAGTTATTTGAAGTTGAACCATTCCGTTTTCTCTCAAAACCTTTAAACCACGAAAAATTCACCCATTATTTTAGAGAGTCATGGAAACGTATCAACGAAACGGAAGTATTCTATCAGTTTACGTTCAACAAAGAAATTCGTAAAGTATCTGTAAAAGATATTGTTTATTTTGAAAGCAACAATAGAATCGTAAATATCCATTTTAAAGATGGCACTTACGAATATTTCTATGGAAAACTCAATAATGTTGAGAAAGAACTGACCACAAGCAGGCGGTATTTTCTGCGTATTCACCAGTCTTTTTTGGTAAACTATGATTATATCAAAAAGATGAATTTCTATAATATGACTATCAGCTTTATGAACAAGGAATTAGAATTGAAAATCAGTGAAGATCGACAGAAGGAAGTGCGTCAGCAGCTATGTAAGATTGCTGGTGGAAAGGCGGTCATAGAATGAATGGATACCTGACTGCAATATTTGAATTTTTTCTACCACTGCTCCATCTTCTCATTATACAAAAATACATGAATGCATTTTGGGGACCAGGAAAGAAAACCCTAAAAGGCTGTATAGAATGGATTCTATATTATGCATTCCTATTCATAAACAATGTTGGCATTAATTTTCCGCCTCATCTATTATTGTTAGGAAATGTCCTGCTGATATTTATGATTAGTTCATATGCCTATAAAAAAAGTGTAATGCAACGATGTATATTTTCCTTGCTAATATGCACTGCATGGATGTTAGTGGAAATTATCGTTATGATGATACTAAAAGCTGTTGGTATTGATAACGGAATACTCAAAGATGCTGGAAGCTTTATATCTAAAATGTGTATGCTGCTTTTATCAGTTATCATAAGCCACTGCATCAAGGATAATCATTATTCTGAAATACCTCTAAAATATTTTTTGATCATTCTTCTGATTCCTGTTGGTAGCATTTATATGATGCACCACATATTTCTTATTGCAGCTATACATAGCGAATATGAGATTTTTTCTGCCACAGCCAGTTTTCTGCTGTTTGTTGTAAACTATGTTATCTTTGAAGTCTATGACTGGATCAGCCGGGATGCCGAACTGAGAGAACAAAACCGCCTGTATGCACAGCAACTGGAGCTTTGCAGCCATCAGGCAGAAGAACGGGAAAGTCTTTACCTTGAAATCCGGAGAATCCGACACGATTTGAAAAAGCATCTTTTAGTGCTACTCGAAATGGTTCGGAGCGGGCAGAGAAATGAAACAGAGAAATACATAACTCAGCTGTTAGATGTTGGCATCGGAAATCGACCAGAAGAAGTTTCCCACAGTGGCAATATAGTAATCGATTCCCTGATAAACAACACATATACTTTAGCACAAAAAGATAATATCAATTTTAACATTAATGTTTTTATCCCCGCAGCCCTTCCCTTTGAAAGCGGACATTTAGCCATCATTTTAGGTAACTTAATTGAAAATTCCCTAGAAGCCTGTCGGGAGATAAAAGAGGGCAAAAGATTTATAAACCTTGATATTTCTTATATTAAAGAAGTCTTTCAACTAAGCATAAGCAATAATTACCAGAAAAAACGCAAAAAAGATAATATTGGTCACTACATTACTACCAAAAACGATACCATATATCATGGTCTTGGGCTTTCTTCTATAAAACATGCTGTTGCAAATTATCAGGGACAGGTGGAAATTGTAGACGATGATAATGAATTTCAAGTCATAATAGTTATGTATGGTTCGTATTCAGAAAGCGGCTGATAATATATTTTGCTTTCAAATGTCAAAAAAGGAGTTGTCATGGAACATTTAGCAAAAAAATTAACAAACTATATACTAAAAAAAGGAATTATTACAGAAGAGTTGGTTGAAATCTATCAATATGGTTTTCAGTGCTTTTTAGAGTTATCGGTGAGTACAATATGTAGTATTATAATAGCCCTGTTTCTTGGTATGCTGCCTGAGTGCCTTTTCTTTTTCCTGCTTTTTATCCCCATGCGTTCATACGGCGGTGGATTGCATATGAAAACATATTTTGCCTGTTTTATAGGATCCTGTTTCATACTCACATCTTCCCTGTTGACAGTAAAATATTTAACAATACCACTTTATATTGCTTTTACACTATACATATTTACTACCATACTGATTCTGTTCATAGGACCCGTTGACCATCCAAATCGGGAAGTAGATGTCCAGGATAACCGCACTTTCATCAAAAGAACTCATTTTACTATGCTTATCAGCTTTTTACTGGCTTTATTCTTCATTTTTACCCAAAACACAAAATATATGTTTCTTCAAGCAATAGTATTTACTTTTATATTCACCACTTCCCTTATCGGACGATTGATATACAAACAGTCTTAAATATCTTTTTGCAAGACAGCCTGAATTTTTTTCTGCCAACTTAACATAATCTTCTTATACTGTTCCTTCAAACAATCTGGTACTTCATAATCAAGTTTGCAAATATCGTCATAATCTTTCCGTGGCAATAATTCCTTATTTTCATAGAACCACTGCCAGCGCCAGTTCTGTAGTAAACTTTCTGCCATGCACTCCGGCGAAGAAAATATTTCATCAACTATCATTGATAAGTTCTCTTCTTCCTCTTTGTTTAATAAACCAATTAAAGACACATAACCCACTTGATATATATACGCAATATGGTAATCCTTAGATTTTTCGAGAACATCCGAAAAAATACTTATTAACTCTTTATATTTATCCATTTCACACTCTCCTTAATTCATTGTCGCAATGTGTATAAGTCACATTTCCCGTGAATAAAAGTCTCAAAATCTTGCTAAATTTATATAAACAGTTTAACCACTGTGTAAACCTATATGCATAAAATATCTTTTGTACTCATTTTATAATATCAAAAAAATATTTCAATCGCATTACCTTTGCAGAAAATGGCTTTATATTGCAGAAAATGGAAAAGAAAGAACTAAAAGCGTTCTATTTATTTGTGAAATGAAGAATCTACAGGCAGTCCCCTTTTCGACTTTCTTATATATGTGTTGATAAATCAGCAATTTTCGACAGTGGCAAAAAAAGAGCACACCGCACCGACCTGCCATGTCGATTTGTGTACTCGTAAGTTACCATATTCACTTTTTAGGAATATATAACATTGAAATCTCATCCAATGGCATATATCCTTTAAATACATATCTGTATAAAAAGTTATCATCAAAATCTGAGGCATAAAAATTTACACCTAATAATATTCT
>CAMWUK010000166.1 GCA_947177415.1 uncultured Clostridiaceae bacterium | reverse complement strand
GCGAATTTTTATGGGCTAAAATCTCGTATCTGTTCAGGTACTGAACAGATACGTTTAGAGAATAATTGAGGATTAATTAGAGAAAAATTAGAAGTTATAGGAGAAATACGATGCCCAAACATGAATTTGGAATAATGCAGACAGCACCAAGAAAAGGAAAGAGATATGATAGCTATGAACCTGAAAAATATGGCTGCATATCAGTTGACGATGATTATATATTGCCATTACTTGAAGAATTCAAAAACATAAAATGCTATTGGCACACATTAGACAGACCTGAATTTGGATTTGCCTATTATGGAATAACATTAATTCCACCTGAATCACTTGATGGTTTAATTGATATAATTTGGAGTAATTCAAAACTGTCTGATTTAATGGCATTACTCAAAGAAGCTGAAGCTAACAAGAAATTTGTAATACATTTTGGTATATAAAATCACAACTGTTCAGAAGCATGAACAGTTACGTTCTAAGCCCATAAAAATTCGCCTTCGGCGAAGGGCTTAGAACAATCAAATTTCATTTTTCTCAGGTCACACGCAAAGTAAATGCGTGTTTCTACCTGAATAGTTATATAAAATCTAACTATTGGGATTTCTAAGGAGAAGATTGGTATGAAGAAATGGTATGATGAAGAATACGAATGGGAAATCGAAGTGATAGGATTTAACAAAGATAATGAGGAAACGGAAAGGTTTTGTCGAAATGGCGAGGAAATTGGAGATAAATATACTTGTACCTATGGCTGTCCTGTAAATTCACAAGGACAAGGTATTTGCTCAAAAGTAATGATGATGATGTATCCAATTATGGAAGCTGTCAGAAGTGGCGGAGATTTACTAAATATAGGGGGAGATAGTAAATATAGTAAGGTTGTTATGTGTCCAGATGGATGTGTCTTATTTAGGATTACGGCAAAACCGTTAGGGAACGAAAACTTTTTTAAAGGGAAATTTTTTGATTAAATCGGAATTTGTAGAATTTAAAATGAGGATTAAAAAGGAGGAACGGTTTTATGATTAATTGGTTACACCAAGAAGAGGGATTTTGTGAAGGAAGTTTCAAAAGTAATTTTTTTCGTGATGATGAAAATGGTGATGTGCTGAGTATTGGTGTTCAAAGTCCTGATTTGATCGAATGTGCTGAAAAATGCGTTGATGCATTTAATAATCTTACAGAGTCCGAGATAAGTGAAATCTGTAGAGAAATCATAAATTGTGTAAAAAAAGACGGTATAGATGAAGAATTTGAATTGCCTGAACTTGAAAATGCTCATGATATTTTAAATTACTGTTGGTTTACAACATTATATGTTAATATGTCCAATAAGGAAGATGAAATAGCCTATGTTGTTGAGGGCGAAGGTGATTGGGGCGATGCAATTGGTTTTGTTGTAAAAAATAATAAAGTAATTTATGTTGGCACTGATTATTTTGGTTACATGAAGGACGGAGAGTAAAATTTTTGTTACTGTTCACAGGTAGTACTTTGCACTTGCTGCAAAGTACGTAAGAACAAGTGGTGGTAGAGAAGAATCCAGCCTTTCGCCGAAGGCGAATTCTAAATGGGCTGGATTCCGTTACTGTTAGTGCTGTAGGTGTGAACAGTAACAAATTTTTGCTTATCGAACAGAGAAGCAAATAAAATCATTAGAGAGCCAGACGCAGAACTGATGAATTATGGTGATATTTGAGACACATTAGAATGGAGATTTTTTATGGCAATATGGAATCCGTGGCGAGGTTGCCACAAACACAGTGAGGGGTGTAAATACTGCTATATTCATAAAGGCGATTACAAGCGTGGAATTGATACTAACAATGTTGTAAAGACGGATAATTTCTACGCCCCTGTCGTTAAAAACAAGTCGGGAGCATACAAGATGAAATCGGGACAATTTGTGTATCTCTGTTTTTCCGCAGATTTTCTGATTGAGGATGCTGATGGTTGGCGTGAGGAATGTTGGAGCATGATACAGGAGCGTTCTGATCTGCACTTTTTCTTTCTTACAAAGCGGATTGAGCGTTTTATGGATTGTATTCCGAAAGATTGGAACGACGGGTATGATAATGTAACTGTTGGCTGTACAGTTGAAAATCAAGACAGGGCAGATTATAGGCTTCCCATTTTTAAGGAGCTTCCTATCAGGCATAAAAATATTATTTGCCAGCCTTTGATAGAGAGCATAGACCTGTCAGCCTATTTGGATAATATTGAGTTGGTTGTGGTTGGCGGTGAATCGGATAAAAATGCCAGACCTCTTGATTATGAATGGGTACTTGCCATACGTGAGCAATGTATTTCCCATAATGTGCATTTTGAGTTTCGGCAGTGCGGAACGCACTTTGTTAAAGATGGAAAAAACTATACCTTAAATGTCCGTGATCTATGCAGTCAGGCAAGAAAAGCTGATATCAATTTTTAATAATATGGAGTACTTATGTATGGGTGTTTCCGTGATTTTGTGAATTAAATTAATTTGTTTCCACGAACTGAACTTTCGCAACGAAGGAAATTATTACGTGGTAGAAGATAAAAATAAACAGGGGTTTGAAGCATAGATTATTTGTATAATGAGGAGGTCTGATTGTGAAAAATACTTTTTGTGAAGTTAAATTATTTCAGGTAAAACCAGATAAGTTAGAAGAATTTGAAAAATTGATAGCTGTTGTTGCAGAGGAGCAAAAGCAGCAAAATGGCTGTATTGATATTAAGTATTTAAAAAGGTTGTATATTTTTGATGATATTAAAGAGCAGCCAAGAGAGCTGACTAAAATCGTTAAATGTGTAAAATATTTTTCTTACTGGGACTTTGACAGTCTGGAAAATTATTCAAATGCAACTCATTGGTTTTTTGAAAAATATTCAAAGGAAATATTTAAACTGCTGGTTATGCCTTTTGACATAAATTGTGGGTATTCAATCTATTGACTTGTCCGCATTATGATATGGGTAATGCAAATTTCAATTTATCGGGAAACTGAATAAAACAAAAATGAGAATTGTAGAGGTAATGTTATGAAGAAATTAGGATTGGTTGGAGGAATGGGACCAGAGTCAACAATTCCCTATTATCATGATATTGTTTATGGAGTACAAGATAAGGTTGGGCGAGAAATTTTCCCCAATTTAACTATTGAAAGTGTAAACGTATTTGATGTTTTGAGATTGTGCAATGAGCAAAGATATAATGAGCTGACGGATTATTTAATGCAGGCAATCAGAAATCTTATAAACTGTGGAGCTGATTTTGTAGCATTATCAGCTAATACTCCACATATTGTGTTTGACAGATTAAAAGAACACTCAACAGTTCCGTTAGTTAGTATTGTTGAAGCTACATGCGATGAGGCAATTCGATTGAATAAACGTAAAGTAGGATTACTTGGAACTATTTTTACTATGACAGGTGACTTTTTTAAGAACCCTTTTTACAGTAATCATATTGGAATCATCACTCCAACTGTAGAAGAAATGGAATATATCAATTATAAAATATCATCAGAATTAGAATTTGGTATTGTAAAAGAGGAAACATTGCAAATTTTTCAAAAGATTATTAAACGTATGCAGGAAGAAGAAGGGATTGAAGCTATTATATTAGGTTGTACAGAATTACCACTTTTGCTAAATGATAAAGTGAGTCCTGTCCCATGCTTAGATACTATGAAAATACATATACAGCGTTTAATTGACTGGATTGTTGAATAAGATAAATTCCAGTTTATCGGGAAGATGTGTAGAGAGACATATCGGAATTTAGCAAGGAGTTAGTATGAGTGACATTTATAAAATTAGAAGATTTCAAGCAGGAGATGCAAAAGAAGTATCAGAATTAATATCCAAGACTTTGAGAACAGTAAATATTAAAGATTATTCAGAAGAATATATTGAAGCCAATGTATCATCACATTCAGCAGATGTATTAATTGAACGTGCAAAACATGGACATATGTATGTTGTTTATGATAATTTACGAATTGTTGGGTGTGGTGCAATTGCCGGTTATTGGGGCAGTACAACGGAAAGCATTTTGCTTACTATTTTCGTACTGCCTGAGTATCAAGGCAAGGAAATTGGAACGTTGATTATTCGTACACTTGAACAAGATGAATTCTTTTTAAGGGCAAAACGAATAGAAGTCCCTGCATCAATTACAGCGGTAGGCTTTTATAAAAAAATGGGATATGACTATAAAAATGGTATTGCTGAAATAGATAACGAGCAAGTTTACCGATTAGAAAAGTTCAGATAACTATTATGGAATGTAGCAAATCGGAAGATAAAGAGAGGTTATACATTATGAAATCTGATGAAATTTTACAATATTGCCTTAAAAATTTAGACGGAACAGTTTTAGTGAGTAGTTGGGGAGAAAAAGGAATTTTTTATAATCCTAATAACACTTTAAAACGAGGAGTTTATATTTTAACTATTAAAGAAAAAGATGGGGAAAATGATAAGAGTTCAAATTTAAACAGGGAAAATATATATCGTGTAAATGTAGGGGTGCAAAAAAAGACATTCATCAATATGTTTGGTGAAATTCCCAAACGACCAGGCAAAGGCTGCATTGTTGATATGAAATATGATTTCACATCAACAAACAAGATTATTCCACACCCTGTGTATGCATGGATGGGGTGGATATGTTGTTTAAATCCCACAGAAAAAACTTTTGATAAATTAAAGCCACTTATTTGGGAAGCGTATGAGTATGCTAAAGAAAAATACAAAAAAAGAAAGCAATAACTTTCAGTTTTATCAAAAGAATCAACTAACAATGAGTATGGAGATAATGGCTATGGCTGTACAATATAGAAAATTAACACGAAAAGAACTGGATACATTTATCGAAATGAGAATCTTACAATTGCGGGAAGAAGGTGCAAAAGAGGATATAGATTTAAAGCCCGCCTTGATAGATTATTACAATCGGCATTTAGCAGACGGCACTTTTATTTCTTGGTTGGCTGTTGTTGGAGATAAAATTGTAGGAACAAGCGGAATGTCATATGTTGAAAAACCGCCATATTTTGGATGTCCTAATGGGAAAATAGGATTACTTTCCAGCATGTTTACCTCTAAAGATTATCGCAGACAGGGGATTGCAAAAGAACTTTTATCAAGAATTATAAATGAAGCGAAAGAATATGGTTGTGGCAGTGTTCAAATTACAGCTTCAGATATGGGGGTGTTATTGTATACTGATTTTGGATTTGTGAGAAATGGCAATTTTATGCAATATAAATTGTAAAAACAGCAATTTTGCTGGAGATGATTAGATGTATAAAATATTATGATGGATAATCTTGAATAAACACAGCTTATGGAAATGTTCTTCATGAGAGGTTCTTGGCTTAATGGATTAACGGTAAGCTATGGAGGTAGAAGATATGATACTAGAAAATAAATTAGGCATTATTGATTCGGTGGAGCTTGCACGGGTTGAAGAGAAGATGAGTAAAAGAAAAGCCCTTGAATTGTTTGAAAGTGGTTATTTGGATAACTTAAAAGCAGGAACTTATGGAACTCTTTCGGAAATTCATAAATATCTGTTTGGTGAAATTTATGAGTTTGCAGGGAAGATGAGGGACATAAATATTGCAAAGAATAATTTTAGATTCGCTCCTGTTATGTATTTAAAAGCTGCTTTAGAAAATATAGAAAAAATGCCACAATCTAATTTTGATGAAATTATTGAGAAATATGTTGAGATGAATGTAGCACATCCTTTTCGTGAAGGTAATGGCCGCAGTACAAGAATTTGGCTTGATCTTATGCTAAAAAAAGAAATAGGCAAGGTAATTGATTGGAGTAAAGTTGATAAAAATGATTACCTTCTTGCAATGGAAAGAAGTCCAATCAAAGATATTGAAATCAAACATATTCTTAAGATGGCTCTTACAGATAAAATTAATGACAGAGAAGTATATATGAAGGGCATTGACTACAGCTATTATTATGAGGGGTATTCTGTTTATAAAATGGAAGAATTATAATAGGCTGGATTCCGTTACAGTTTGCACTGTAGGTGTGAACTGTAACAAATACATAAGACAAAGAAAATTAAATGGTAACTGTTCAAGTACTGAACAGTTACATTACAGGAGGATTAAGATGCAAATATATCGTAAATGGACCGGACTAAGGCTTGAGGTAGCAGAATACATCACAAAAAATAATATATCTGAAGAAGATTTCAGGTTTTTGGGTATTTATGAATGGCAAAATATCTATGATAAAGTATTAGAGCATTTTGTAGATGAACAATATGCAAGAAAATGTGGACTGTATTGGTCAAATATTCAGAATGGATTTCAGAAGAATATAGATACCATTTATACTTTTGCATATAAAGATAATGATTCCTATAAGTGGATGGAAAGGCTGCCTGAAATTATAAAATGTGAAAAGGTATATCTTTTATTGGAAGAGGATAAACAGCGTGCAAAATATTGGATAGCGGAGTGCAGCCCTGCTATTATTGACCTTATTGTCAATGATACATATTCCGTAGAAGACTATTACATAACTGATAAGAAATTTAATTGGCTTATTACGGAAAATCATCACGAGGTAGTTTCATTTATTGGCAAGGGATTGGATTTGGAAATAATAAAAGATGTTTGTGAAAAATACAAATTTTGATTTGTGGAGGTGGATTATGGTAGCAATAATAGGTGCAGGTACCTTTTCAATAGTAATTGTATTATCGATTCTTATAATTTGTGGCTTACCATTAGGGGAGTTGACAATGGGAGGACAATATAAAATTTTTCCTAAGAAATTAAGAATTATTTTAGTGACACAGTTAATTTTACAGATATTTTTTGTAGTTATAATTTTACAAATGGGTGGATTTATACCATTATGGTTTTCAAAGAATGTTACAAAGATAATCTGTATAGTTATGGCGGTATATCTTTCAGTAAATACAGTTATGAATTTTATTTCAAACAGCAAGAAAGAAAAATATATAATGACACCACTTTCGTTTGTTTCAGCAATTTGTTTTTGGATTACTGCATTGTAAATACAAATATGATTAAGTGCTGGATTTTGGATTAATGTTTGAAATAGAAAAGATTAGAATTTGATAGGAGAAACATGTAATGAATAATTTTGAAGAAATAACAGAAAACAAGGATAGTACAAAAGAAGAAGGGAAATTAGTGAAACATAAGTTATCAGATAATATACTTGTCTTGTATTTTCTTGTGCTGGTGATTATTTTACTGGGACAGTTTTTAGGTTCATTCCTTCAGTTTATACCCTTTATGATGAGTACCAATATTGGAGTTACAGTAACCATGTATTTTGGATTTATAGGAATCTGGATTTTGGCAATCTTATATATGCGTTTTACAAAGAAAAACCGCCCAATTTTAAAAATACTTGGTAGAAGTGCATCAGGAAATACTTTGGGGAATTTTCTAATTGGTATAGGAATGGGTTTTGGTTTAAATGGTATTTGTATATTGGCAGCATGGCTACATAAAGACATTGTGTTGTATTATGATACTTTCCAACCGGTTTATCTTCTAATTATTTTTATAGCGGTTTTTGTCCAGTCTTCGGCAGAAGAATTGCTTTGCAGAGGTTTTTTATATCAAAGATTGATGAGGAGTTATAAAAGTCCTGCAGTGGCTATTGTTGGGAATGCTTTACTTTTTGCCTTAATGCATTTGCTAAATGATGGTGTTACAGCTTTATCTATATTAAATATTTTTGCGGTAGGAATTCTATTTTCGTTTATGGTTTATTATATGGATAGTATATGGTGTGCCATGGCAGTTCATACAGCATGGAATTTTACACAAAATATTATTTTTGGATTACCTAACAGTGGAATAGTATCTCCATATTCCGTTTTTCGGCTTGATGCTTCTACAGCTAATAATAGTTTTGCATATAATGTTGGTTTTGGTATTGAAGGAACACTACTTGCTGATGTGGTTCTTATTTTGGCATGTATTTGTATGTATTTATGGGGAAGAAAATATGGAAAAAAACCATGTGATATATGGAAATAAATTAGAATATTCATAGGTTGTAAAAAATTTGTTTTATAGTGTAGATTATATTTTTATGAAATAGATTAATTCGGATTTGGAGGTAGAGTTTTTATGGCTGAACTGTCAAAAGAAGAAAAAAAGGCTATGATGAAAAAATGGAAGGCAGAACAGAAAAAGAAATATATTTGT
>CAMWUK010000165.1 GCA_947177415.1 uncultured Clostridiaceae bacterium | reverse complement strand
ATCATGATCGGAATATAACCATTTTTTTATAATTGGAAAAATATTTTCTGAATTAATGGACAAACTACCTTGTTCTCTACTCATAATAAAAACACTCCTTTTTGTAACCTTTTCTTAAATTTTTAAATTTCAAGTATCCTCGCATTTGAGTTTGTATCCTTATCTTAATACGACCAAAAAGAAATGTCAAGAAAAATATTAGCACTCATTCTGATTGAGTGCTAATAAATCAAATCCTATCCTGATCCATCTCTTGAAATACTACCACAGAACGGGCTTTCACCAGATAGGAATCTAAATTCTCTATCTTATTATCCTTTGTCTTTCTTTTACTCTTAGAATCTTCCTTAAACAGATTAACCCTATCTGTATCCATAATTACTTTCCATTTCTTTCCCTTTGGCAATTTGGGTAAATCAAACTTATGATCGTCCCAATGCATATTATATGCAATATAAAACGACTTATCTGACTCTCTTTTGGAAATTGGGGCATATTTTCCATACAACATTACTCCAAGTACTCTGCTGTAATTATACAATTCCGGATACCATGGTTTCGTTCCATGAAAGGAAATATCGGGACAGCCACAAGCAATGTAATCTGTTCCCCGAAGCCCCTTTGGTGCCGCAAAAACAGGATGTTCCTTCCGCAGGGCAATCAAATTTTTGGTAAACTTTAAAATCCGTTGATTCATAATCTGTAATTTCCAGTCTACCCAGCCAATTTCATTATCCTGGCAATACGCATTGTTATTTCCCAACTGGGTATTGCCAAACTCATCACCAGCCATTAGCATTGGGACACCCTGGCTTAAAAATAACATAAGCAAGACATTTTTAATTTGTTTTAAGCGAAGCTGCAAAATCTGTTTCTTCTTGGTAGGCCCCTCCCAGCCACAGTTCCAGCTATAATTATAATCAGTTCCATCTGCTCCATTTTCTCCATTTGCCTCATTATGTTTCATGTCATAAGAAACCATGTCCAAAAGAGTAAATCCATTATTAGTACTTACATAATTAATAACCGATTGCTGTGGCTCATTCCGGCGAAACCGCTGCATAAACGTTTCTGTCTGTCCTTCGTCACTCTTAAGAAAACGTCTGGCATCTACCATAAATCCATCATTATATTCTGCCAAAGTCCTCTCTTCCACGATTTCATAACGATTGTAAATATCCCCAAGATTCCAAGTAGTTGCTAAAAATTTTGTTCTTGCAAGATAAGGATCTGTTACAACCATTTTGCCTAAAACAACCTCATTATTAATTTTAAAACCATCAATACCAAAAGTACGCACCCAATAACGTAAACAATCCAGAATTAATGTATAATTCGTTCTATATGCAAAATAAATTTCCATAAGAACCTGTATTCCGTTCTCATGGAGTTTATTGACCATACGGCTGAATTCTTCTATCGGATGTTCCTTATCCATAGCATACGATGTTTTTGGTGCAAAATAATTAGCTTTTTCAGTATATCCCCAGAAATTTACCATTGGATACGCAATACGGCTTCCCGTTTCTTTATCCACAGTTTGCTTTGCAAAACGAAATCCAATAATATCTCTGTCTTCTTCTCTAATCGTCTCATCAAATTCATAACAAGGCATAAGCATAATACTATTAATGCCAAGACGCTTCAAATATCCTATCTTCTCCTCAATCCCGCGAAAAGTTCCCCGTGCCTTGACTTTAGAAGATTCATGCTGTGTAAATCCCCGGACATGTAAACGGTATAAAATCATTTCGTGAAAAGGTAAATATAAAGGTTCTCCCATAGGTTTTACATTTTCAACTGCTACACAATGTACTAGTTCCTCTTGCTTTCTTGTACGTGGCTCTCCAAACTTTTCCCTGCCTCGTAACTGCTTTGCATAAGGGTCCAACTTTATCTTTCCATCCACTTCATATACATATTCCACCTCTTCCTCCTTAGAAAAGGTCAATAAAACGGAAAAGATTCCTCCCACAGAATATATTTTCTCATAGGTAATACTATAAAAAGGTGCATTTTCCCCCTTATGAAACAGATGTAGAACTAATTTTCTTGCTCTATTCACAGCAATTGAAAACTGCCATTGCCTATGTCCAACTTTTTTAGAGCCTAATGGTAAGCCATCTCCTTTTGATACACTTACTACATCCACCAGCTTGCCACCTCCTTACCCTTTACTTGCCTCTATTTTTTCTGCTAAATCATTCAAATATACCCAACGATCCATTTTTTCCTCTAATTGTCGTTCCAGTTCTTCCTTTTGATTCGTCAATTCCTGTAATTTTACAAAATCTCTGGAATTTGCTAAAATTTCTTTTTCAAGTTTTTCGATTTCTTCTTCCAGATTTGCAATATCCTCATCAATTGTCTCATATTCCCGTTCTTCTTTATAAGTAAATTTTAGCTTCTTTTCCCTAACTTTTTCGTATTTTTTTCTAGGTTTATCTAGGGAAACATCCTGTTTCTCTTCTGCATTCTCTCTTTGTATTATATTCCAATAATCCGTAAATCCACCTTCAAATTGTCTTACTACACCATTTCCCTGAAATGCAAAGATTCTCTTCACCACACGGTCCAGAAAATACCTGTCATGGGAAACCGTAATCACAATTCCCGGAAAATGATCTAAATAATCTTCTAAAATACGAAGTGTCTGAATATCCAAATCATTGGTAGGCTCATCCAAAATCAATACATTGGGTGCTGCCATAAGAATCTTTAATAAATAAAGCCTTCTTCTTTCTCCTCCTGATAATCTTTCTATAGGTGTATGCTGCATAGCTCCCATAAACAAAAACCGCTCCAGCATCTGGGCTGCACTAACACTTCCGTCCTCTGTCTCCACATATTCTGCCACATCACGAATATAGTCTATGACCTTCCATGAAGGATTCATACTTTCACATTCCTGGGAAAAATATCCAATCTGCACAGTTGGTCCTATCTCTATATTTCCATTATCGTAGTCTTCTTCTCCTACAATCATTTTTAACAAAGTAGATTTCCCAGCACCATTTCCCCCCACAATTCCGATTCTATCCTGCTTCAAGAAAATATAAGTAAAATCTTTTATCAGAAGTTTATCTCCGTATGATTTAGAAATATTATTTATTTCAATTGTTTTCTTTCCTAACCTGGAAGACAATGTGGTAATTTCTACTTTTCCATCTATTTCTATCTTCTCTCTGTCTCTTAATTCCTCAAAACGCTGGATATGTGCTTTTTGCTTTGTAGAACGTGCTCTTGCCCCACGCATCATCCATTCCAAATCCTGACGGTATAATGCCTTTTTCTTTCGTTCTGTAGCCAAAGCCATCTCTTCACGTTCCAATTTCAACTGTAAAAATCCAGTATAATTTGTCTCGTATATATACAATTTTCCTTTATCAATCTCTACTATTTTATTCGTAACTTTGTCAAGAAAATAACGGTCATGGGTAATCATGATAAATGCTCCACGAAATGACTGTAAAAATCCTTCTAACCATTCTGCCATCTCGTTATCTAAATGATTCGTTGGTTCATCTAATATTAAAATATCTGCTGGTGTTAGCAAAGTCCGTACTAATGCAGCTCTTTTTCTCTGTCCTCCAGACATTTTGGAAGGTAACATCTCCAAATCCGTAATACCAAGTTTCCCCAGCATTACCTTTGCTTCTCCTTCCACATTCCATCCTTCACTTGCATGACGAAGATGTCTGGTTACATTTTCTAATATTGTTTTATTATCCTCAAACTCCGGATTCTGTGCCAAATACTCGGTTCTCACATGATTTCCTTTGGTAACCGTTCCTTCATCTGGCTCCTCCATCCCTGCCAAAAGCTTTAACAAGGTAGACTTTCCGGTTCCATTGATTCCAATAACACCAATTTTATCCCCTTCATTGATTCCTAAAGAAACTTCCTGCAACAATTTTTTTTCTGTATAATTTTTACTAATCTTATCTGCTGTCAATAAATTCATTCCCGCTACTCCTTCTACAACAGTGCATAACTTATTTTATTATACAACGTATCTGTTTTTTTCTCAAGAAAAAAGTTTGTAACTGTCCAGAACCATGAACAGTTACGTTTAAGCCCATAATTATTCACTTTCAGTGAAGGGGCTTAAACACTGTAAAATTTACTATGAAAGTCTTGCCAAACGGCTATATTTCGTGCAAGCTTGCTTGCAAAGAAATATAGACATTTGGCTGGCTAAACTGTATGAGTATGTAGGGTGACAGCCCGAAATACGAATACAGTTGGTGATTGCGGGAGTGCGTAGCACATAGCAATTAACTTTCATTTTTCAAGTAGAAACACGCAGTAAATGCGTGTTTCTACCTGGATAATTACAAAAATTTTTACAAAGCACTTGCAAAATCTTGGATTTTAGATACAATTATAATGGTATTCTTTTATTACGGGGAATTTATTCCTTTTAAATTTGAAAGTGAGGTTACAATTTTATGATACAAGCATGTAATGTTACGCTTAGATTAGGCAAGCGTGCTTTGTTTGAAGATGTAAATATTAAATTTACAGAAGGAAACTGTTATGGATTAATTGGTGCTAATGGTGCTGGAAAGTCTACTTTTTTAAAAATTCTGACAGGTGAAATCGAACCTTCTAAAGGTGAAGTCGTATTGACTCCGGGACAACGTCTTTCGTTCTTGAAACAGGATCATTTCAAATATGATGAATTTAATGTATTGGATACTGTTATCATGGGCAACCAGCGTCTTTATGATATTATGAAAGAAAAAGATGCCATATACGCAAAAGAAGATTTTACTGAAGAAGATGGTATCCATGCCAGTGAATTAGAAGGTGAATTTGCCACACTAAACGGCTGGGAAGCGGAATCAGATGCTGCTACTTTGTTAAATGGTCTTGGAATTGAAACAGACTTACACTATTCTTTAATGAAGGATTTGAATGGTGGTCAGAAAGTCAAAGTATTGCTGGCACAAGCATTATTTGGTAACCCAGACATTCTTCTTCTTGACGAGCCTACTAACCATTTAGATTTAGATGCGATCCGCTGGCTGGAAGAATTTCTGATTAATTTTGAAAATACTGTTATTGTAGTTTCTCATGACCGTTATTTCCTGAATAAAGTATGTACACATATTGCAGATATTGATTATGCTAAAATTCAGCTTTATGCTGGTAACTATGATTTCTGGTATGAATCCAGCCAGCTTATGATTAAGCAGATGAAGGAAGCCAATAAGAAAAAAGAAGAAAAAATCAAAGAATTGCAGGAATTTATCCAGCGTTTTAGTGCAAATGCTTCTAAATCAAAACAGGCTACTTCCAGAAAAAGAGCTTTGGAGAAAATTGAACTAGATGATATTAAGCCATCCAGCCGTAAATATCCTTATATTGATTTCCGCCCACAACGTGAAATTGGTAATGAAGTTCTTACAGTAGAACATCTATCAAAAACCATTGATGGTGTAAAAGTGTTAGATGATATTTCTTTTATTATTAACAAAGAAGATAAAGTTGCTTTTGTAGGAAGTAACACCATTGCTACTACTACCCTCTTTAAAATTCTGGCTGGTGAAATGGAACCAGATGAAGGAAGTTACAAATGGGGTGTTACTACTAGCCAATCTTACTTTCCAAAAGATAATACCAAAGATTTTTCTGGAGATGAGATTATTGTGGACTGGCTAATGCAGTTCTCTCCTGAAAAAGATGTAACTTATGTTCGCGGATTCCTTGGACGTATGTTATTCTCTGGTGAAGAAGGTGTGAAAAAAGTAAAAGTTCTTTCCGGTGGTGAAAAAGTTCGTGTTATGCTTTCTAAAATGATGATTATGGCATCGAATGTATTGATTATGGATGAACCGACCAACCATTTAGATATGGAATCCATTACTGCTCTGAATAATGGAATGATTAAGTTCCCTGGTGTAGTTTTATTTACTTCACAAGACCATCAGTTTATCCAAACCATTGCAAATCGTATTATGGAATTGACACCAAACGGATTAATTGATAAAATTACTACTTATGATGAATACTTAGATAGTGATGAACTTGCTCGTAAGAGACAGATTCTAAGTGTTCAGGAAGAAGAAAACGAAGACTAATAACCCGAGATTATTCACGGCCTTAAGCATGAACTAAGTCCTATGTAGTTACTATTCACGGTCAACTTCACACACATGCGTAAAACCATCCATCTTTGCTGTATGCCACAGTAAAAAACACTGCTTATGTTTTACTTATGTGGTGGAGTGACGATGATAGCAGCGGTCTGCAATATAAGTCGTGAATAATTGAGGATACAAGATAAGAGGAGATGATTTTTTTGGACCCGAGTGATGTTCCACAACTGATAATTGTACTATGTTTACTGCTGGTTTCTGCTTTTTTTTCATCGGCAGAAACAGCACTTACTACTGTCAATAAGTTGCGTATTAAGTCTATGGCAGAGGAAGGCAACAAGCGGGCAAAGACTGTAGAAAAGCTAATTGAGAATCCTTCCAAATTACTTAGTGCAATTTTAATCGGAAACAATATTGTGAACCTGACTGCGTCCTCCCTTACTACAACCTTAATGACTAATATATGTGTTCATGCCGGTTTAGGGGAACAAACGAGTTTATTTATTGGTATTGGTACTGGTATTTTAACCATTTTAATTCTTATTTTTGGAGAGATAACACCTAAGACACTGGCTACGATCTACTCCACTAATATTTCTTTAGCATATAGTGGTATTATTTACTTTTTAACCCAATTGTTTACTCCTGCTATCTTCATTGTAAATAAAATGGCAGGAGGATTGCTGGCGGTTTTCCGTATCGATCCAGATGCCAAACACGATGCTATGACTGAAAGTGAACTTCGTACCATTGTAGATGTAAGTCATGAAGAAGGCGTTATTGAAAGTGAAGAGCGTAAAATGATTACCAATGTGGTGGATTTTGGCGATTCTGTAGCAAAAGATATTATGATTCCAAGAATTGACATGACCTACATTCAGGAAGAAGCTACTTATGATGAACTGGTGGCAACCTTTGATGAAGATAAATTTTCACGTCTCCCTGTTTACGGGGAATCCAAAGATGATGTGGTAGGTATTGTGAATTTAAAAGATGTGTTCTTTTATCATGGTGCAAAAGAAGACTTCGCCATTTCAAAAATAATGCGGGAACCTTATTTTACTTATGAATTTAAAAAGACTTCTGAACTTCTTAATGAAATGCGTAAGGAATCCATTGCTCTTGCCATTGTTTTAGATGAATATGGTGCTACTGCTGGACTTATTACAGTGGAAGATTTATTAGAAGAAATCGTTGGTGAAATTCGTGATGAATATGATGAAAACGAAGAGGATGTCATCCAGAAACTAAGTGATACAGAGTTTATTGCAAATGGTACTGCGAAATTAGACGAAATCAATGAAATGATTGGTTTAAAGCTAGAATCTGATGATTATGACTCTATTGCCGGCCATATTATTAACTTGTTAGAACATTTACCAGAAGAAGGGGAAACTGTGGTAGAAAATCATGTAGAATATACAGTTTCTTCTATAGATAAAAACCGTATTGAAAAGGTGCATATTCTTCTCCTTCCTCTTGCAGGGGATGAAGATGTAGAAGAAGAATCTGCCTGATCTTATGTAATATTGATACTTAAAAATAATGCCTCTTATGAGTTGTAAAAAATCATAAGGGGCATTATTTTTTCATAATAATGTTATATTTAAATGTTCTAAATATTTGATAACTTCTTTAGGTATGAAATAATTACAAATATGCCAATAATTCTGTCATAAATTTCTTCTCAAGATCTATCAGTTCTTGTGCAATATTTTTACTTTCTTTTGATGCTTCCTGATATTGTCTTAAATATTTACTTAATGATTTTATTCCCATTTTACAACCATCTACCATAATATCAGAAATCTTTGTTTCTTCATCATTTGCCATTAGTTTCATTTCCGTACTCATCCACGAAAAAGCTTTTGCCATTGGGTGAGGATCTTTTTCTGATTCGTCTGCTTCATTTAACAGCTTGTGACATTTATCTCCCAATGCAATATGCTCCTTATTATAATGGTCTATGGTATCTTTTAGTTTTCCCTCTTTTAAAAATGCCTGTACTTGCTCCATACTATTAGTAGCTGATTTACAACCGGCGTTACATTCTTTTAATAAACAAACGGTATCTTCTGACATAATTAAAACCTCTTTTCCTTTTTTGTTAGTATTGCTCGGAAAAGAGGTTTTATACTTACTTTTTATAAAAACACGTAACTGTTCAGAACCATGAACAGTTACGTTCTAAGCCCATGAAAATTCGCCT
>CAMWUK010000164.1 GCA_947177415.1 uncultured Clostridiaceae bacterium | reverse complement strand
AGTGCGTAGCACGTAGCAATCAACTTTCATTTTTTCTTACGAAACACGCAGTAAACGCGTGTTTCTACCTGAATAGTTACTCTTTTGTTAAATTAAATGTAATTTATGTCCTATGGTATACAAGGTTCTTCCCATAGGCATATCTTTTAGCTCTTCTTCATTGACTGCCCTCAAGTATAAAAGCACTGCAAAATAAGTCACCACAGCTATTGCTACAGTCAACAATGTAGAAATTAAATTACTTATATAATTTCCCATAAACTTACCAACCGAATGTCCGATTAAAAAATAAAAGACACGGTATCCTAAGAAACATACCACTCCCATAATCAATGCTGCCAGACATGGTAAAAGAAATGTGCTCCTTACTTCCTGATGGTAAGCCAAGTGTTTTCCTACTGCAAGCCAGTTGAGAATACAAACCACAAGAGGGAATGTTACATTTCCAATTATCAAAGCATAAATTCCAAGATTAGTAAACTTTAATAATAAAGTAACTAACACCACATGAATGGCAAGAGAAACCGCTGAGTGCATCATTGGTAAACGCATTTTGTCAATTCCCTGCAAAACTCCTGATGTTACTGTTGACAGTGCATAGAATACCAATGCTACCGATCCAAATAAAAGCAGGTTCGCTGCCGTATCATGATAAGTAACAAGTCTTGGATAGAGCATGGTAAGAATTGGTCCTGCCAGTACTGCCAATCCCACGGCAGAAGGAAATGCAATAATCATATTAAATTTTACCACTGATTTTACCTTATATTTTACTGTCCGCATATCACTTTCCGTAAAAGAAGACACTATACTTGGAATCATTGATGTTCCCATAGCAGTAGAGATTCCAAGAGGTACACTAAGCAAAATATTGTATTGGGTACTATAGACACCAACCAAAGAATTTCTTATAGTATCCGTCCATTCTCTCCCTGCCATAATATTATGAAATAAAAATGTATCTAAAGTACCACTTATCTGATATACCGTTTGGCTGATAATAACTGGAAGAATGGTAGCCAGCAAAATCTTATAGATTATTAGTGTATTATCTTCCCGATGTCTATCGTGACGGATTCTCTTCTTTATCACTGGACGATATAGAAAAAAGACACCAATTAACAATAACAGTGCTACAAAAGACCCCATAAAAGTTCCCCATGTACTTCCTGTAGCACCATAGACAGCCCGTTCTGCTTCACTATGTGCCTTAATAAATTGGTAAGCTGCAACATAACTTACAATTGCATTGATAATTTGTTCTGCAATTTGAGAGAACGCAGTGGGTACCATTGTATTCTGTCCTTGGAAGAAGCCTCGGAAAACACCAAGAATTGCCACACAAAATATGGTTGGTGCTAATACTCTAAGAGGCATTGCTGCATCCTGGCTTTTCATAAGTCCTGCAAAAAAATCTGCTCCAAAGTAAATACCTCCACCTACAATTCCACCCGTAACCGCTGCACAAACCAGTGCATTTAGAAAAATCTTATATGCATTTCTATATTCTCTATTTACATTCTTTGCGGCAACCATCTTGGACACAGCAAGAGGAAGCCCATAGGAAGATACAATAAGTGCCAGACTATAAATACCATAAGCCAGACTATAAATACCATTTCCTTCATCACCAATCAAATTTCCAAGAGGAATCCGGTATACCAATCCAATTATCCGAACAATAATAGATGCTGCTGCCAGAATTGTTCCCTGTTTTAAAATATCATTTGTTTTTTTCTTTTGGTTTCCCATAGTATTCTCTGTTCCTTCCAAAATTGTAACTATTCAGAACCCCTCATTCGGATTTTTCCAGAATATACTTAATATCTAATAAATTCTCATAATGGCTGGTAAAAATCCTCATGTGGGCTTCAGCCCAATAAAAGTGAGTATACAAATTGCATTTAATAAATAAATTTATTTATGCAATTTGTATATCACTTTTGCAGGTTCTGAATAGTTACCCAAAATTCTAGTTACTGTTTCTACCGATACAAGGAAATCTGTTTCATTATCTCCTTTTGTTTGGACTCCATGACTTCCCTCTCATTCTCCTTAATATGGTCATAACCACACAAATGAAGCATGCTGTGTGCCACTAAAAATCCCAGTTCCCGTTCCAGCGAGTGTCCATATTCCGTTGCCTGTTCTATAATTTTATCTACCGAAATCATAATATCACCAAGCAATAACTCACCTGTTTCCGGATGAAAAACAGACATATCCTCTTCTATCTTTGAAAAATCTCCTGGTGTTTCGTATTCAATCATAGGAAAGGATAATACATCTGTAGGGCTGTCAATTTGGCGATACTCTCTATTTATCTTATGAATCTCCTCATTATCTGTTAGTACAATATTTACTTCTGCCTCATAGGGACAGCCTTCATAATCTAAAACAGCCAAAATTACCTTCTTTATAAGGGACTCATAATCAAATTCTAATTTTTTCCCAGCTTCATACTCAAAATGAAATGTCATCCTCTACTTCCTTTCTGTTAATCATCAGACCATAATCCACACAATAATGCTCCAGCAGCTTAAAATCTCTTATGGTCAACCCACTTCTGTCCAGCTCTCCTTTTTCCAAGCGGATACGAAAGACACTCTCTATCATATCTTTTATACTTTTCTCTTTTTGTAAACCTTTCTTTTCAATATGATCTAAAAGGAAAATCACACTATCTGCCAGCATTAGCACTGCGGCTTCTTTTGTTGCAGGAATTTTATGCTTTACATTATGCTCCTGAATTAATGCTATCACTTCCATTGGAAATCCATATTGTTTTCCAATGGAAATACCTTCTGTAATATAGTCCTTAGAATGTAACTTACCAATTTCATGATACAAACCACCAATATATACCAACTGCTTGTCTATTCCAATTCGTTCTGCTGCCCCTTCTGCTAAAACAGCAACCTGTTTACTATGCTGGTATACCTTAGGTCTTGTCTTTTTTAATTGCTCTATCAGAGGGTAATTCGTATTTGCTAATTTTCTTAAGAAATCGCTTTCCTTCCTGTCTCTCTTGGTATAATTTTCCAACTCTTCAATACTCATTATCATTTTTTCTTGCCAGTCATCATCCTCTTTATCTGAAAAAAAAGATTTGATTCCCGAACAGATAAATTGAAAATTCCCATTTATAAAGTATCCCCGATATACCCAAGATATCCATACCGTCAAAAGTATAACCATAAAAACTGATATTTCACTATACAAACTTTCTAAAGATACTACTTTTTCTATAGAAAAACCCTGTTCCAATATAACAGCCACACCATTCCCTACAAGCCCAATGATCATAACATATCCCATAGTAGACATCTGCCGCAGGAAAGGTGCTAGCAAACATAAACTTGCTCCAAGAATAAAATAAATAGAAAAATATTCCAGATTAACTCCTTGAAAAATGCAGGAAAGAAAAAAAACATAATAATGTAGGGCTATTCCAATATAAGGATTTAGTGAAACAGCTAAAATTAATCCGCCAAGCATCCAAAAACTATAAAGTTTTCCGTACACAGAAGCAAGAATCATAATATAACTAATCATAAGTACAACACTAAACAAAAAAGCATATCGCTTATAACACTTCCACTTTTCTTTTGTATCTTTTTCCTTTAATTGTAGTACCTTCTTCTTACAAACATGTTCTACAACTGTAGTGAATAATATTGTAACAATCACACTTCCAACAAGTATCTTCTCTATTTTCAAATAGGAAAACTGTTGTTCCAGCCCTCCCATGATACAAATTATTATAGTGCTAATCACCAAAATAATACCATATAACTGGAAATCTCTAGGAGATTTATCTCTTTTCTCTTTGTCCTCTGCCATCTTGTGTTTTTTTCACTTTCCTTTCTTTCTTCCTTTGTCTTCCATTTGCCTGATTCTTTTTCTCTTCAAAATCATCATAAGCTTTTACAATCTTTTGTACAAGAGGATGTCTTACCACATCCTGACTTGTCAAATAAGAAAATCCAATATCTTCAATTCTTCCAAGCACCTGAATTGCCTCTTCTAAACCAGATTTGGTATCCTTTGCCAAATCCTTCTGTGTCAAGTCCCCAGTAATAATAACCTTTGAACCAAAACCAATTCTTGTTAGAAACATCTTCATCTGGGCAGGTGTTGTATTTTGTGCCTCATCCAGAATAATAAAAGAATTATCAAGGGTTCTTCCTCTCATATAGGCAAGAGGTGCAACTTCTATTAATCCTTTTTCTGTATTTTTTATATAGCTTTCTGGTCCCATGATTTGGTATAATGCATCATAAAGGGGACGAAGATACGGATCTACTTTACTTTGTAAATCTCCCGGTAAAAATCCCAGTTTTTCACCTGCTTCAATTGCAGGTCTGGTTAAAATAATCTTATTTACCTCATCATTTTTAAAAGCATGTATCGCCATTGCCATTGCTAAATAAGTTTTGCCAGTTCCTGCAGGTCCGATACCAAAAACAATCATTTTCTTACGGATTTGTTCAATATAATTTTTTTGCCCCATAGTCTTTGGTTTAATTGGTTTTCCTTGTATAGTGTGACAAATCACATTGCTATCTATACGAACAATCTCTTCTGTTTTTTCTTCCATAGAGAGGGACAAAGCATAGGAAACATTTTGCTCTGTTATCATATTATTTCTTTTTGAAAGTTCTATTAAACTTCGGATCACAGACTTTGCCTGCTCTACCTTGTGAGATTCCCCAATAATTTTAAATTCACCATTTCTTGCAACAATGGTAACATTCAGGGTTCTCTCTATCAATTTTATATGTGTATCCAACTGTCCACTAATATTTTGCTCATGTTCCGCTGGAATTTCAATTGTTATCTCTATTAGACTCATCCTGTTTTTCTGACCTCCATTCGCTTTCCTCTACAATCTTATATTCTGTCACAGGCTCTGTAACGGAAAGATTTCCATTCACAACATAAGCCTTCTGACCAGTTTGGAAGCTAACATTATGTTTTAGCACAGATACCCCATTCTGTTGTATTTTCTCCAAATAGTTTGAAAACCGGTTATTTAAAATTTCTTTTGCCTCTTCTCTCGTATAGTCTGTTGCCATCTCTTCATATTCCCGATAACATCGAATGCCATAAGAAAAGGGCAAGGTAAAAGATTTACTTAAGGAAATTTGTTGTATGTTAGCAATTATATCATATTTCCTTGTAGTATTTAAAGTCTTAAATGGATTTGCAAAAAATATTTTTTTATTTCCTAATGAAATTTCTAATACTTTCTTTTGATTGTCTGTATAAATTTTCTTTTGATAAGTTTTATCACAACTATCTTTATAGGGATATATGGTTTCTAATAAAATATCCCCATCTGCACAAACCTTTTCTCTTTTAACTACTGTTTGGGAGTCATCCATATACTCCAGTATCCCCGCAATTAAAATATCACCTTTTTTCACAGTATCACCCACATGTACCATAGGAGTACCACTTCTGGTAATCATTTTCCTTATCGTCCCATTATGACTGGCAACCAAATGATAACCACCTTCTTTTTTTACTACCGGAACCGGCATATTAGTTTCTACCATAGAAATAGTCAACTTTGTTCCTTTTAATTCTGCAGAGACCCATCCAATATCCGGATAAGCAAGACGGATGTTTTCCTCTATTTTCTGGCAATCCACATTTTTTGTTGTCATTCCCACATGTACCTGCATATCTGATAAAAATTTTAACAACCGTTCCTCTGTATACAAGGATTGTCCCACAAAGGAAATGTCCCATACCCGGATACTAAGAAGATAAATCAATATTACACCAGAAACAAAACCAGAAATCATTCCTTTCCGTTTTCCCACCCGCCTTAGCCAGAATGGAAAACCACATCTCCTTTGTATCCTTGGCATCACATGGGTTTTTACTGCAATTTTTTTTGTATCCCAATAATCATCTAAAGAAATCTTACACACATAATGTTCCTTTTCTATATGTACATCCCAAAGCAATATACCTTTGTTCCTGCATAAATTTACAAACCGCTCTGAAGTATATCCACAAAGTTCTACTTCTACATATCCCTGGTACCAACGTAAAATTTCTTTTAACATACTGAAACACTCCTTTTGTTGGTTTGTTATTCTCAATCATATCGAATTGACTTTATCCAGCCAGAAATATGCAGCTCTACATCTGTACAATAATCAATTTGCATTCTCTCTCCTTCCACAAGTATTTTTCCTTCCTGAATCTGTAATTTTATCCTTTGCTGGGTATATTCTATAATACCTTTATAATTCTCTACGCGGACACTTTTCACTCCGGTTATTTCTACAGAAGAGCTGCCTAGCAATACATCATCCGGCAGATGATACCTTCCAGACAAATTCTCCAGATAAGAATTTCTTTTTGCCGATTGCGGATTCTTTGTTTCCTTTGGAAAGGCATCCTCATGTTTTTTTTTCTTACTGCCAAGTCTCCCTTTCAATTTCATCACTTCCCATATACAGCCCATACTTTCTGTTTTATCTAGTATATGAATGCTTGTGCTTCCATTATTCCTAATATTGAAAAAGAAGAAAGTACCACTTTTTTATGGCAATTCTCCTCTTTTCTATACAAACATTTTTAACCTCCTATTTTGTAACTTTCAATCACGCAATGATGTTTTTTACTCCTTTTGTCATAGTTAATGCCAACCAATATTAATTCCCCCGAGTATTCTTCCAATGCTTTCACATACTCTTTATTTTTTATCCGGCGAATCGCCCCCTCTGCAGATTGATCCCATTTCAATTCTACAATCAGTGCCGGCTGGTCTGTATGTCTCCTTGGCAGAAATACAATATCCGCAAATCCTTTTCCAGCAGGTAACTCCCGAATTAATATATAGTCCCTCTGTGCACTGAAATAAGCAAGTGTAATGACACAGCTTAACGAATTCTCATTATTATAAGATAATATAGATGTCTGCTCTGTATGCACTGCATCAATTCCCATTGCAACTGTTTCGGCATCCTTTTCCAAAGTAGCTTTTAATAATTCTTCTGATGTAATAATGGCATCCACTACTCTGCTCCATCCACTTTGTTTTACTGCCCTTAAAAATTCACTCCGGACTTCTTCATTTGGAATAAATACTTCCTGCTTTTCCCCATTGTATGCTAAATACCCTAAATGAACAAGCAAAGTCAAAACATCATCTTTGCTTTCAAAACTAGTCATATCATTCTGAAAGGTTCCTGTATCAATCTTATAGGCAACACCACCAAGCATGGAGACTATAGCATCTTTTAACCCATCAAAATTCATGTCAATATAAACTTTTAAGGCTTCGTATGTCTCTGTTCCGATCCAGTAGCTATGAAATTCTTCCTCTATCATTGCATCCACAATAGATTTAGGATTATAAATATGTTTGGTTCTCTTAAAACAGTAACCATCGTACCATCGTCTGGCTTCTTCAAAATCCATATTATATTCTTGACACAATTCTTTTACTTCCTGCTCTGTAAATCCTACAAACTCTGCCAAACGCTTAGAATCTGTCATGGAAAATTCATCAAAAATATTTAATGCAGAATGGGTTCCGTATTTCTTAATTGGCAGGATTCCTGTCATATAGGCAAGTTTCACATAAGTTCTGTCTTTTAATAAATCCTTCAGAAAATCTAAATATTCTTTCTGTGCCTTTTTATTTTCTTTTTCCTCACGAAAAATACAGTCCCATTCATCTATAATAAAAATAAATCCTTTTTTTTCCCTCTTATCTTTAGAAAAAATCATAGCAAGAGCTGTGGAAAGTTGTTCCTCTTCTTTTGGAATCCACTCACCATATACTTCCCTTAACTCTGCCAAAACTACCTTCTGTAAATATGCGGCTAAATTTTCTGCACATTTCGCCCCGCTTAAGAACTGCTGTATATTCAGAAACAACACATCATACTGATTCAAATATTCTTTATAAGAAGGATTCTGCCTGATTTCTAATCTTTCAAATATTTTACCCGAATCACAACCTCTTGCATAATAAGCACAAAGCATCTCTGCCGCCATAGATTTTCCAAAGCGTCTTGGACGGCTGATACATAAATACCGGTTTCTCTTCCCTATTTTATGGTTTGTATATGCTATGATTCCTGTTTTATCTACATAAATATCATCTTGTATTGCGGATACAAAAGCTTCATTTCCCGGGTTCAAATAAATTCCCATATACTTCCCAACTCCTCCTAATGCATATACAACTGTTGTTACTGTTCACACCTCGGTGCTAACAGTAACGGAATCCAGCCTATTATAATTTGCCTTTGGCGAAAGGCTGGATTCTTCTCTACCACTACTTGTTCTTACGTACTTTG
>CAMWUK010000163.1 GCA_947177415.1 uncultured Clostridiaceae bacterium | reverse complement strand
ATTTTAAATTATGCTTTGTTATAATATACGAGGTTGTGAAATTTTTGGAATTTTTCATTTAATATGGAGGTGTCTATGAAGCACGTAATTTCTCCTTTGGACTTAACCGTTCAGGAATTGGAACATATTTTGACACTTGCAGAAGATATGATTGCTGCACCTGATAAATATAAAGATGTATGTCATGGTAAGAAACTGGCAACTTTATTTTATGAACCTAGTACCCGTACACGGCTTAGCTTTGAAGCTGCAATGATGAACCTTGGAGGTAATGTACTTGGATTTTCTTCTGCAGATTCCAGCTCTGCAGCAAAAGGGGAAAGTGTAGCAGATACCATTCGTGTTATTTCCAGTTATGCGGATATTTGTGCAATGCGTCATCCTAAAGAAGGTGCTCCTTTAGTTGCTTCCCAGTACTCCTCTATTCCTGTTATCAATGCGGGAGACGGAGGTCATAATCACCCAACACAGACTTTAACTGATTTGTTGACTATTAAAAAGTTAAAAGGCCGGTTGAATCATTTAACTATTGGTGTCTGTGGTGACTTAAAATTTGGAAGAACCGTTCATTCTTTGATTCGTGCCATGATCCGTTATGAGAATATTCGCTTTGTTATGATTTCACCAGAAGAATTGCGTATCCCGGATTATCTAAAAAAAGAAGTTCTGGATGCACAGAATATTCCATATAGTGAAGTTTCCGTTTTGGAACCGGTTATGCCGGAACTTGATTTGTTATACATGACCAGAGTACAAAGAGAACGTTTCTTTAACGAAGAAGATTATATTCGTTTAAAGGACAGTTTTATCCTAGATAATAAAAAGATGAAACTTGCAAAAGAAGATATGCTTGTACTCCATCCTCTGCCAAGAGTAAATGAAATTTCAACTGAGGTAGATGATGATTCTCGTGCTGTTTACTTTGAACAGGCAAAGTATGGTGTTTATGTACGAATGGCTTTGATAATGACTTTACTTGGATTGGAGGTTTAACAGCATGTTAAATATTAGCGGATTAAGTGATGGTGTTGTAATTGACCATATACAACCAGGTGGTGCTTTTGAAATTTACAATTATTTAAAATTAGATAAATTAGACTGTAGTGTTGCCATAATAAAAAATGCAAAAAGCAACAAAACAGGAAAGAAGGACATGATTAAAATTGAAGGTCCTTTATGTGTGGATTTGGATATTCTTGGTGCACTTTCTCCAAATCTTACTGTCAATATTATCAAAGACGGGAAGATTATTGAAAAAAGGCATTTGAATTTACCAGAGAAGGTAACGAATATTCTTCGTTGCAAAAATCCACGATGTATCACTTCTATTGAACAGGAGTTGACACATACATTTAAATTAGCCGACAAGAATACAGGAATTTACCGTTGTATCTATTGTGAACAAAGATATAACAATCGTTCCTAAATCTTTTTCATTTATTAACTTTCTAAAAAAGGGAGGCTTCGGTCTCTCTTTTTTAGTCCCTATTCTCTTAAAATTTCAATAAACCTCTGAAATTCATTTGCGGTCATACCATCCCTTACCTTATAAATCATTTTTTCTGGACTTATTTTCTGTAACCGGGGTAATTCTGGCAGAATAGAATGAAAATACATTTCTTTTTTTAAATCATCCAATTGTTCTTCCAGTATTCCTAAAATCTTTTCCCGTTCTGCAAGCTTAATTTGTGCATGATTCTTAGATATAGTTTCAAAATAATCAATATTATAAATTTGATTTTCCCTGATGTCTTCATCTATATCTCTTGGCACAGCCAAATCAATAAAAATTTTATTGGTAATCTCCTGCTTTTCTACTTCCCCTGCGGTAATAGTAAAATGTGGAGATGTAGTGGCACTAATTATAATGTCACAATCTTTCATATATGAATATCGCTCTGCAAAAGGTATATAAGTAACTTTCGACATTTCAATATAATTACAATTATGCCCTCTGGTTGTCGCCATCACTTCTGCATTCCCATAAGACAAAATATTTTTGGCTACAATAGTTCCTATTTTTCCACTCACGCCAATTATCATTACTCTTTTTGCATTTTGTTGTGCAACAAAACTTGCTACCAATGTTCCTATAGATACAGAAGATTTTGACATAAGGGTTTCTGTCTTAATTTTCTTTGCAGAGGTAATCGCCCCCTGAAAAATAGTGTGCATTTCATAGGATAACTTCACTATATCATGAGCCAGATAATATGCATCTTTGACTTGCCCAAGTATCTCATCTTCTCCTAAAATCTTTGATTCCATACCAGCCGCCACACGATACAAATGAAGCATTGCCCCATCCTCTGTATAAATATTCATACAGGTTTTAAACAAATCATAATTCATTCCCTTATAGGCACACACTTCTTTTGCTACTGTTGAAATATCATAACCATGAAAATAAAATTCAACACGATTACAAGTGGATAATATAACCATATTTTCTTTTAAAAAAGATTTCTGCTCTTTCGTGGAAAAGCTCATCTTCTCCCTTATATTTACCATAGCAGACTGATAATTTAAGCTTATACAATTCATATTTCAACCTTCTTCTACTGCTTTTATTCATCCCGAAGTCCATATAACAGAGCATTGCAAATAGCAGCCGCAATATTACTTCCGCCTTTTCTTCCTCTTGCCACAATACATGGACAGGAAAGCTCCATAATAAGCTCCTTTGCTTCTACCACATTTACAAATCCTACAGGAACACCAATAATTCCTTCTGGTTTTAGATTTCCATTTATTACCAATTCATATAGACGAACCAGTGCTGTAGGAGCATTTCCTATAGCAAAAATAAGCTTTTTGTCCAACTTGGCTGCCTTGTCCATACTTGCGGTTGCCCTTGTAGTTCCATTTGTTTTAGCAATCCTGGCAACATCCTCATCACTCATAAAGCAGTAGACTTCCCCACCATATTTTGCAAGTTCCTTTTTGTTAATTCCAGATTTTGCCATTTGGGTATCGGTAACTATACAAGCACCATTTCTAATGGCTTCCTGTATTTTTTTCACCACATTGTCTGAAAAATACAAATTTTCTAAATAGTCAAAATCTGCTGAAGTATGAATCGCTCTTTTTATAATGGGTGCCTGTAGGGGGTCTAACTCCACATTTCCTAATTCTTCTGTAATAATTTCAAAACTTCTTTTTTCAATTTCCCCAGGCAAAACCTTTTGTAATTTTATCTTATACTTATCCATTAAAATTCAATTCCTTCCCTGGCAATCTTCCCAATGTCAAAGGGATGTTTTACCTTTTGTATATTGGATACATAATCTGCTAACTCAAGTAATGTTTGTGAAGGATTCCTTCCTGTTAATATAATTTCTGTATTGGGAGAACCATGTTTTATTATCTCACATAGTTCAGACTCTAATAGCAATTCATAGTTACATGCATGAATCACCTCATCCAACACAATTATTATGAATTCTTTCGAATGCTCTGCCATAATCTGTTTTATTGATTTTAGCATTGACATATAATGACTTTTCATTTCCTCTTTTTGTTCTTTTGTCATATTTCGGACAAAGCCATAAAACACTGGTGGATATTTTACATGAATTCCCGAAATTGTCTTTAAAACTTCTATTTCTCCAGAACTTCCATCCTTCATAAACTGGTAAAAATAAACAGGTATCTTATGCCCTGCTGCCCGAATTGCTAATCCCACAGAAGCGGTTGTTTTTCCTTTTCCGTCACCACAGTAGAGTTCTATCATATCAGCCCTTCCTCCTTACAAAAAACTTTGTTCGTAACAGGTCAGCCCCGGCTGAACTGTTACCTTTGTTCTGCAGGTTTTACCAGTTTAAGTATGCCTCATCTTGTCAATTGATCTATCCATGTTTCCCACTCTTCATTCCCTGCCATATAACCATAAGTTTCTTCATCACCAAAAAGTTTCAACAAAACTTCACGGTATTTTGCAAGAAAAGTTCCATCAACTTCTTTAAATTCTATATGCGAATACAAGAATGAATGAACATAACCACATATCTGATCTATGGAATCAAACATCCCTTTTGCAAGGGAAATCGTCTCTTCAACATTCTTCTCTGCTACAGCTAAGTCTAATTTGCAGGATATCTCTTGATGTCTGCCCATTTCAAATAATCTTGCCAGGCTACTTTCTTTCTCAATATATTTTCTAGCTTGTTCTATATTTTCATCCTGCATAGATAACATATATAGCCTATGCAATACTATATTTAGCATTTGATAATTTGAAAATAAGATTTCTTCATAGGACTTGTATGCCTCTTTCTTGCGGTTTGTTTCACTGTAGATCATTGCCTGCATCTGTTTCTTTTCCATACTATCTTCTGGATAAAAGCTTAAATATTCTTCTGCCTTATCATACATCTCTTTTCTTCTATAATACCCAAATAAAGAACCAGCAGAATTTCTTCTTATTTTCTCATCCTTGCTTTCTAATGCTCTTTCATACCATTCCAAAATCTGTTTTTCATACGCATCTATATTCACACTTTCGTCCATCATACATCTGGCATACAGTATTACTGCCAATTGCCAAATCAACTGCTCACAATTAGGATATTGTTGTATAGTCTTTTGGGCATATTGGAACACATTTTCATAACTTTCAATGTCAAACTTCTGATCTATTTCTTTGATAATACTACTTATCTCTTCTTTTGTCAGTTCATCCTGAAAGGATAAAAGTGTGTCCAGTGTAATATCCAGCAATCTGGCAATAGGACCAAGTAACATAATATCAGGCTGTGTCACCCCTTTTTCCCATTTATTTACAGCCGGGGTGGTCACTCCTAATCGTTTTGCTATCTCTTCCTGTGTCATATTTTTCTTCTTTCTATACTTGCGGATTACTTCACCAATCTGCATAAAGGCATCCTCCTGACTTTTATTTTCTTGTAATGTTCTTTACTTTCTTAGCATATCAGGGAATGCTTTCTTCCACAAGTGAACAGATGTTAAAATTAATTTAAAAAATTTAACTAACAGGAAATTTCTTTTGTATAGAAGTATATCATATATACTATTATTGAGCAAATTTATGTGTATAGTTCAATTATTAATTTGTTACTGTGCACACCGTAGGTGTGCACAGTAACGGAATCCAGCCTATTAAGAGTTCGCTTTCAGTGAAAGGCTGGATTCTTCTCTACCACTACTTATTCTTACGTACTTTGCAGCAAGTGCAAAGTACTACCTGTGAACAGTAACATTAATTTTTCTATTTCGTTATGCTTCCATTCCCCATTCCTTTAGCCGATTAGCATTTCCCATATCGCCAAATGTTACTACTAATAATCTTTGATTTAATTCTTGAATTATTTTACAGGTACTATTCTCCATTTTTCTCTCTCCCTCTTGAAACATAAGCATTAAAATTACCTAACAGTTCATCAACATCAAATACATTTCCACTTACTTTTCCATTCGGCGAAGGGACTTAAACATCAAGTATACATTGTGCATAAATTTGTTCCTCAAGACAATCTTTAATTTCATCTATATCTATTTCTATATTTCTAACATTAAAATAATCAGTCGGAAGTCTATCTATAAATTCACTGCATAATGGTAAAATTTCCGAGGTTCTATTTTTTTTAATGCATTTACATACCTCTTTCTTTAGAGAATTAAATTCTTCCTGTAGGCATATATCCTCATTAATAGTATCATAAATTAATAGAATATCTTTAAATACTTCATTTCTTTTCTTGGGAAAATATGGTTGTTTTAACTCCTCTAATATTACACTTGATACCTTTCCTATATTACTTTCAACTGCAACAACTTTTTTCCCTGCTGCAATCATCAGTTTATCCGTAATGCCAAAATATACTTCCAATATTTCTATATGAACTCCAACATCAAAAGTAACTATCCGATCATCTGGCAATTGAATTGCCGTAAAAAACATTTCAACAGATACAGCTCCATCATGATGACGATTGTCGGTACATCTAACATAAAATGCCAGTTTGTCTGAATATCTCTTTATGTAATATATACACCCTTTAGCCAGATACCTTTCTCTATATCCATTATCATTTAAAACTTTTCCTACTGTCCTCTCTATATCTTGCTTAAACATACTAATCTCCTTTCACTTGCACTTCCGTGGTACATACATATACCATTTCATCATAAACTAATATTGCTCCTTTTTCTGCTTTAATATGACAAGTATTTGTTTCCTTATAACCGCGTTTCAAATACATTTCTTTGGCTGGTAATGATGAATCAATATGTACCCTATCATATTCTCTCCCAATCTTTTTCTCTGCAAAATCCATTAACTGGCTTCCATACCCTTTTCCTTGATACTCTGGCAATACAAATAACCGGTTAATCATATTGTTTTTTAAGGTAACCGTACCAATTGGTATTTCATTTTCCTTAAGTAACCACACTAAACCATTTTCTATATCTTGATTAATATTTTCTTCACAATGATGCTTTAGAAAAAATTCTACAACACCATTTGCATAGTACTTTGGATATATTTCTGTTATTGTCTTTCTAGTAATCTTTGTTACCATTTCCAGATTTTCTTTTCCAGCCTTATAAATCATACTTTTATTTTCTCCCATATTTGCTCCTTCTATATCCACTGAATAAATGCTGTTTTGTCTTCACTGTTGTATCCTGCATTTCTATAAAAGTTAAGTGTACTTTCCTTTTTGGAGCCCGTTAGCAACATTAACTTATAACAATTTTCTTTTAATGCTATATTTTTTGCATAATTCAAACACTTTGTCGCCAACCCTTTCTCACGATACTTCTCATCTGTAATCACATTTTCTACAAATGCATAGGGTTGTTGATTATGCGTTAAATTAGGAATAATGACGCAAACGCAAGAAGATACAATCATACCATCTTCCTCCGCTACAATAATGTGATGATTATCATCTTCTATTATTTTCTTCCAAAGCTCCATCATCTCTTCTGTCTTCTCTGGCATTGGATTGTCATGAAGCTGCATATATAAAGTCATCAAACCATCAAAATCATTTTCTGTAATTTCACGAATCATTGGTTTTCTCCTCCTTAACATAAATTATCCATTCAACGTTTCATCAAATATTTTTTCGAGTAATAATAAAGGAACAGTCTGATTCAGGTATATTTGGAGCATACCTTTAGGTGTAATTTTATATCCAGTTAGCTCATTCTTATGTTGCATTATTGCCATTGCCTCAATATTAATGTGATCCTTAAATGGTATTAAACGTACGAATTTCTCTCCTACATAATAACTTGGTAATTTTGCCCAAAGTTTTTCTTCGATTTGTTGAGAAGTACTTTCCAAAATAAGTTCTCTCAATTTTTTATACATCTCAATAATTTCTAATGAATAATTTTCAATATATTCCCTAACACTGCTATCCATCATACGGTCTCCTTTCAAGCTGGAAGTTGTTTTAGGTAATTGCGAAACTCTCATTGATTTAAATTATTTTGTGCAGATTTACATATCAAAGCTGGGTGCTTTCGAGACCGTCGGTACTTAGGTGCTGTCTTTTAGCACCTTATGTACCGTTACGGTTGAGAGCAGTGAAAACGTGCCTTGCGGTGATATGTAAACTTTGCACAAAAACTCTATGAGTAAATTGAGTTTCGCAATTGCCTATGAAAATTATTTAATCTATTTTCAAATCAAACTCCTGTGGTGATTTAATATCTATTGTACAAAATCTATATATTTTTCTATTTGCAAATGCTTTATTTCCAATAAAATATCCGTTTACGGTTTTTTTAGAATTTTTACGAAAACACTTTTTCAATTCATTAAAAAGTGTTTTCACATTCTCATTTTCATAATAAATTGTACCAATTTCTGTTGGAAAAATAATATTCTCCTTATAAATTCCTCCCAAATCAAGAACAATTAATTCTGTATTTTCATCACAAAACGTTGTATTGCGGGTTATCATCTTTTTATTATCACTGGATGGACACTGGTATTGTCTCCAAACACACTGTGTATTCTGAAAAAACACTCGAAATTGGTTATTTCCAATATGACTCCCACGAAAGTTAATGCCGAAATCTGCTATTTGTGTGATATCTGCTATTGTAACTGGTCCGTTGTCTGAATATGTTGGTGCATAATATACCTGTAAATTATTTTGAAACTGCATAAAAGTATTTTCCAAATCTTCTTTTTCCATAAATGCACGAAACCTTCTTGTCATGGCTCCATATCATCCTCCCGATCAATCATTTCATCTTTTTCTAAATTTTAACTTCATATGTAACTGTTCAGAACCCCTCATTCGGATTTTTCCAGAATATACATAATATCCAACAATTTCCCATAATGGCTGGTAAAAATCCTCATGTGGACATCAGTCCAATCAAAGTGAGTATACAAATTGCATTTAATAAATAAATTTATTTATGCAATTTGTATA
>CAMWUK010000162.1 GCA_947177415.1 uncultured Clostridiaceae bacterium | reverse complement strand
TACATGCGAAGCTTGCCCAATTCCGTAACAGGTCAGCCCCCGGCTGAACTGTTACAATAGGGGTAGGGAAAATGGTAAAAATAAAAGAAAAAGTTATGGAGATAATATTTGCATTTACTGCTTGTGTATCTATTCTATCAGTAATACTAATCTGTATATTTTTATTTGTCAATGGTGTTCCAGCAATAGAAAAAATAGGATTACGAAATTTTCTAATAGGAACTACCTGGAAGCCTTCCATGGAAATCTTTGGGATTCTGCCAATGATTATGGGAAGTTTTTATGTAACAGCAGGGGCATTGATTGTGGGTGTTCCTGTAGGTATTCTTACAGCAACCTTTATGGCAAAATTTTGTCCACCAAAATTATATAAGGTATTAAAACCTTGTATTAATCTAATGGCTGGAATCCCATCAGTAGTATATGGTTTTTTTGGATTGTGTGTAATGGTTCCAATGACCAGAGAAGTTTTTGGAGGTGATGGAAATAGTATATTAACAGCATCTTTTCTTCTTGGAATTATGATTCTGCCTACGATTATTGGAGTATCAGAGACTTCAATCCGTGCAGTACCGGAAAAGTATTATCAAGGAGCATTAGCATTAGGTGCAACCCATGAAAGAAGTGTATTTTTGACAGTGCTTCCGGCAGCAAAATCTGGTATTTTAGCAGGGGTAATACTAGGAGTGGGGCGTGCGATTGGGGAGACTATGGCTGTTATTATGGTAGCTGGAAACCAACCTAGAATGCCCAAAGGAATACTTGCAGGTGTCCGGACTCTTACTGCTAATATTGTACAAGAAATGGGATATGCCCAAGGACTTCATAGAGATGCATTAATTGCAACAGGTGTTGTATTATTTGTTTTTATTTTAATGATCAATTTAATCTGTTCTACTATAAAAGGAAGGGAGGACAAATGATGGAAAAAATTGAAAAACAAAGAGAAACAGAGAAAATTGTTGGGATAAACCAGCAGACACGAAAAGAAAAAATGGCAGCTTATAAAGAAAGTCCACTATCATTTTTTCTGTGGATATTAGTGTTATTAGCAGCAGCTTTCACCATAAGTACCTTTGGTTTACTGGTTACCTACATTTTAGTCAAAGGTGTTCCCAATCTGACCCCCTCCTTATTTGCATGGAAGTATACTTTAGAAAATGCATCCATGATGCCTGCAATTATAAATACTATTTTAATGACCATGTTATCTTTATTGATTTCTATGCCTGTTGGTATTGGTGCTGCCATTTACCTGGCAGAATATGCCCAAAAAGGGAATAAGCTGGTAGGAATTGTACGGATTACAGCAGAAACTTTAACAGGTATTCCTTCTATCGTATATGGACTTTTTGGAGCATTGTTTTTTGTAATAACACTAAAATGGAAATTATCCTTGATGTCAGGGGCTTGTACTCTTGCAATTATGGTTTTGCCAGTAGTTATGCGAACCACGGAAGAAGCCCTTCTGTCTGTGCCGGATGATTACCGTACTGGAAGTTTTGGACTGGGTGCTGGAAAGCTTCGGACTGTGCTTCGTGTAGTTCTTCCTAGTGCGATACCAGGAATTTTATCTGGGGGCATTCTTGCCATCGGACGAATTATTGGAGAAACGGCAGCATTGATTTATACGGCAGGGAGTATTCCAGAAGTTCCTAATAGTTTTTTTGATTCCGCAAGAACATTGGCGGTACACATGTATCATTTATCCAAAGAAGGATTGTATACCAATCAAGCGTATGCTACAGCTGTAGTATTGTTTGTTTTTGTATTGCTAATCAATTACCTTTCGGATTTGCTGGCAAATAAATTGTCAAAAGCAAGTGGCGGTGAAAAATAATGGAGAAGATACCCATGCATAAATTTAAAATTAATAGGTTAAATTTATATTATAACCAGTTTCATGCATTGAAAAATATCAGTATGGGATTGCCGGAAAAGGAGATTACTGCTTTTATTGGACCTAGTGGTTGTGGAAAGTCCACATTTTTGAAGTGTCTTAACCGTATGAATGATTTAGTAGAAGGGTGCAAAATTACAGGAGATGTAAGATTGGATGGTGAGGATATTTATGGGAAAATGGATATTAACAAACTAAGAAAAAGAGTAGGAATGGTATTCCAGAATCCCAATCCATTTCCAATGAGTGTTTATGATAATATTGCGTATGGACCAAGAACCCATGGAATTAGGTCAAAAAGCCGGTTAAATAATATTGTAGAAAAATCTTTGCGGCAAACAGCTATATGGGATGAAGTAAAGGATAGATTGAAAAAGTCTGCCATTGGACTTTCAGGAGGACAGCAGCAAAGACTCTGTATTGCAAGAGCTTTAGCAGTGGAGCCTGAGGTGATATTAATGGATGAGCCAACCTCCGCACTGGATCCAATTTCTACATTAAAAATAGAGGAGCTAATATTAGGGTTAAAAAAAGAGTATACTATTATTATGGTTACCCATAATATGCAGCAGGCAGCCAGAGTGTCAGATAATACAGCATTTTTTCTTATGGGAGAAGTCGTTGAATTTGGGAGAACAGAGAGAATATTTTCTATGCCAAGAGATAAAAAAACAGAAGAATATATTACAGGTCGTTTTGGATAACAATAAAACTGTTACTGTTCACACCTGTGGTGCAAACAGTAACAGAATCCAGCCTATTATAATTCGCCTTCGGCGAAAGGCTGGATTCTTGGCTATTTTACATTCTTGGTACATAGCTTGACAGCAAGTGTCAAGCTTGTGAGTGAACAGTAACATAAAACTTTCTAAAGAAAATAAAAAACAGATATTTACTATTTGTGATTCCTATTTTATAATGGAGAGGTATGCATTACCTTATAATGTAAGAAATGGATATTTGTGTAACAGTTCAGGTAGGTCTGCACACTTCGTTGTGCAGACCGTAAAAAAGACTAAAACAGGATTGGAATTGGGCAATTTACATGCGAAGCTTGCCCAATTCCGTAACAGGTCAGCCCCCGGCTGAACAGTTACATATTTATTCAAGTGATGAATAGATATAGAGAAGGAAGGTTGGTGCAACACTGGTAGATTTTTAACATATCAGAGAAAAATAGGAAGTTGGTGCAAAAATGGATATATTTAATGTATTATCTTTGCTTGGCGGTCTGGCGATGTTTCTTTACGGAATGAATGTAATGGGAGACGGACTTGCAAAGACAGCAGGAAGTAAGTTGGAGCAGATTTTAGAAAAACTTACCTCAACACCAATCCGTGGTGTAATTTTGGGTGCTTGTGTAACTGCAGTTATTCAGTCATCCTCTGCTACTACGGTTATGGTAGTAGGATTTGTAAACTCCGGTATTATGAAGTTATCTCAGGCAGTAGGAATTATTATGGGTGCCAATGTAGGTACAACCGTAACCTCCTGGATTTTAAGTTTATCAGGAATTGAGGGGGAATCCGTCTGGATTCAGCTTCTGAAGCCTTCTTCCTTTTCACCGGTACTTGCTGTGTTGGGAATTGCATTTCTTATGTTTGCAAAAAGTGACAGAAAGAAAGATATTGGAACGATTTTGCTTGGCTTTACTGTCTTAATGTTTGGAATGGATATGATGAGTGAGTCTGTATCTGGTCTTCGGGATGTACCACAATTTACGAATATTTTAACTATGTTTTCTAATCCTTTGTTAGGAATGGTTGCAGGAGCTGTTCTTACAGCAATTATTCAGAGTTCTTCGGCATCTGTTGGTATTTTGCAAGCACTTTGTGTAACTGGAGCAGTGCCGTATAGTGCAGTTATTCCAATTATTATGGGACAGAATATTGGAACTTGTATCACTGCTTTATTATCCGGTATAGGTGCTAAAAAAAATGCAAAAAGAGCAGCAGTTGTACATTTGTACTTTAATCTATTGGGAACTGCAATATTTATGGCAGGATTTTATTTATTAAATGCATTTTTACATTTTTCTTTTATGAATGGGGCAGCAGATGCGGCAGGTATAGCAGTCGTACATTCGTGCTTTAATGTAATTGCAACCTTATGTTTGCTTCCATTATCTGGTGTTTTGGAAAAACTGGCAATACTTACTGTCAGGGAAGACAAGGTCACAGAGCAGCCAGTGGGAAGTCTCCGGCTTTTAGATGTACGTTTTCTTGAGAAACCAGCATTTGCGGTAGCACAATGTGTAGAGGTTGGAAGACAAATGGCAGAATTATCCAAGAAGGCATTATTTACAGCATTGGATTTATATGAAAATTATGATGAGGAAATGGCAGCAAAGGTAATAGAAATAGAAGAAGAAGTGGATTGTTATGACGATGAACTTGGAAATTATTTGGTGAGACTGAGCAGTATGCCTCTTTCTCATGAAGATAACCAGAAAGTTACAAATCTTCTTCATTGTATAGGTGATTTTGAGCGTATTTCAGATCATGCCATTAACATTATGGAAATAGCCCAACATATGAATAATGGACAGCATAATTTCTCAGAACATGCCAAACAGGAATTGAAGAATTATTCCAATGCTTTGAGAGAAATTATGAATCTGGCTTTGCAGGCTTTTATAGAAAATGATATTGAGGCAGCAATTCGTGTAGAACCATTAGAGGAAGTCATAGACTATCTTCATGCCAAAGTAAAACGTCATCATATAAAGCGTTTACAGAGTGGAAAATGTACCATTGAATTAGGACTTGATTTAGAAGATTTAATTACCAATTATGAAAGAACGGCAGATCACTGCTCTAACATTGCAGTTGGAATGTTACAGACAAGAGTGGAAGGCTTAGAAGCACATGAATATGTGATTGAATTAAAAAATGAAGTTGGCGGAACTTTCCAGAAATTTTTTGAAGAGTACAGAATAAAGTATGTGGACAACTTATAGATAAATGATAGAGGGCTGTTGCATGAAGAATGGGATAGAATAATCTATGCTGTTTTTGTGTAACACCCTTTTGTGCATAATAGGAGATTATTCCATGTTATGGTATAGAAAGGAAGAGGGTTATGGCAGAATATAAAAAAAAGGATTGTTATGTAAATCGGGAACTTTCTTGGCTAAAGTTTAATGAAAGGGTATTAGAAGAAGCAGAAGATACCACAGTGCCTATTTTAGAAAGATTGGGATTTATTTCTATCTTTCAGAGTAATTTAGATGAATTTTTTATGGTGCGGGTAGGCTCTCTTCATGACCAGATGCTACTTTCTGATGAGGTAAGGGATAATAAAACCAATATGACCAGCAAGGAACAGCTTCGTGCAATTATAAAAGAGACGACAGAAATTATGATCCGTAAAGATTGTGCATATCAAAATATTATGGAAGAATTAAGACAATATGGCATACACATTAAAAAGTACAAGGATTTAGCAGAAAAAGAACAAATAGCACTTTATGCGATGTTTAAAAAGGACATTAAGCCATTATTATTTCCTATTATTCTGGGGAAAAAACAACCCATACCATTTTTGCGGAATAAGGAAATTTATGGAATGGCTGTATTAGAAACAAAAGGAGGAAAGCGTAAGATTGGTATTGTACCATGTAGTACACCCCAATGCAAACGATTGTTAGAGGTGGACTTGGAAAGTGGAAAATTTATGTTGATAGAGGAGGTGATTCTCCATTTTTTGGAAAAAATCTTTACAGGGTATAAAATTGTAGAGAAGGCATTAATCCGTATTATACGAAATGCGGATATTGATGAATCAAGTGTATATGATGAAGATCTTGACTATCGGGAGCATATGGCAGAAGTAGTAAAAATGCGTAGAAAATTATCTCCGGTCCGTATGGATATTTCTAGGAATCTTAGTGAAACAATTATAAGAGAATTATGTGATTACTTAAAACTTGAAAAAAAATGTGTATTTCAAAGCAGCTCTCCTCTTGATTATGGCTTTATGGGATGTATTAAGGATTATTTAAGAGATAAAAAAGAGACAATTTATGAAAAACGCAGGGGGAAATATCCAGCCATGCTGGAAAAAGGATATGTTATACCACAAATTGAGAAAAAGGATGTGTTACTTAGTTATCCCTATGAAACTATGGAGCCATTTATCCGTATGTTGCGGGAAGCTTCAGAGGACGAGGAAGTAGTAGCAATCCAGATGACACTTTACCGTTTGGCAAAGAACAGCCAGGTAGTGGAAGCTTTAATCCAGGCAGCAGAAAATGGGAAAGAAGTAAATGTGCTAGTAGAATTAAAGGCAAGATTTGATGAAGAAAATAATATTAATTGGTCAAGGAAACTGGAAGAAGCCGGATGTAATGTAACCTACGGATTAGATGGGCTAAAAGTACATTCAAAACTTTGTTTGATTACAAAAAGAACGGAAAATGGTGTAAGGTATATTACTCATATTGGGACAGGAAACTATAACGAAACAACAGCCTGTTTGTATACAGATTTATCTATTCTTACAGCCAGACAGGATATAGGAGAACAAGTTGCAGAGGTATTTTGGTGCATTTTCCTTGGAGAGACTATAAAAGAAACGAGAGATTTATTGGTAGCACCTAATTGTTTGCAGAACCGGATTCTCACCATTATAGATGAGGAAATAGAAAAGGCAGAAAGAGGAGAAAAGGCATATATTGGCATTAAGGTGAACTCTTTAACAGATAAAGCAGTTATTGATAAATTAATTTCTGCCTCCAAGGCAGGTGTGGAAATCCAGATGATTATTCGGGGAATTTGTTGTTTAAAGCCTGGAATTCCAGGGTATACACAGAATATTCAGATAAAAAGTATTGTGGGACGGTTATTGGAGCATTCCCGTATCTACATATTTGGAGCAAGTGGGAAACATCGAAAAGTCTATATATCCTCTGCGGATCTTATGACAAGAAATACATTGCGAAGAGTAGAAGTGGCAGTGCCAATTTTAGATGAAACATTACAAAAAAGAGTGGAAGAAATATTCTCTTCTTTGTGGAAAGATAATATGAAAGCAAGGCAGATGTTGCCAGATGGCAACTATCAAAAAGTAAAGAAAAAAGAAGAAGCCTTTTGTGCACAGGAATTTTTTTACAACCATTAAGAATGGGGGTGAGGAATGATATGAAAATAGACAGATTAATTGGTATCTTATCTATTTTGCTGCAACAAGACAAAGTGACTGCACCATACCTTGCAGAAAAGTTTGAAGTATCAAGGCGTACAATTATGCGGGATATTGAGCATCTTTGCAAAGCAGGAATCCCCCTTGTAACCACACAAGGTCAACAAGGGGGGATTTCTATAATGGAAGGATATACAATAGAACGTACGCTTTTTACTTCTAAGGAAATGCAATCTATACTGGTGGGCTTAAAAGGCTTAGATAGTGTAGCAGGAACTAATCAATATCAGCAACTTATGGATAAGTTATCAATCAAAAGAAATCATATACTGGCATCAAATTATAATATTCAAATAGATTTGTCCTCATGGCACAAATCGTCTCTGGCTCCTAAGATTGACAGGATTCAAGCAGCCATAGAGGAAAGTATGGAAATTGAATTTTCTTATTATGCTCCAAATGGAGAAAGTAAAAGGATAATTGAGCCTTATATTCTGCTCTTTCAGTGGTCATCATGGTATATTTATGGATATTGCAAAAAAAGAAGAGACTATCGATTGTTTAAATTAAACCGAATGCAACAAATACAAATAACAAAAGAAAAATTTCAGCCACGCCCAGTTCCTCCATTAGATTTTTCATTAGATAAAATATTTCCAACCTCCATTGAGGCAAAAGCAGCATTTTTACCAGAAGCAAAATGGCAATTAATTGAAAATTATGGTATGGATAGTTTTACAACAAAAGAGGATGGACGGCTGTATATGGAATCAGGATTTACAGACAAGGAGAATCTTTTTTATTGGTTACTAAGCTTTGGAAATCAGGTAGAATTAATAGAGCCAAAAGAATTGCGGGAAGAATTTGCTACATTTTTAAAAAAGATACAAAAAATATATACAAAAGACATCTGAATCATGACATACAGATGTCTTGTTTTAATTGTTATACTTCGTTTGTAACAATAAACCGAGATTAGACATGTGAATAACTGTCAATTGTGCATAATGCAGAGAAAGGAAAGGGACAATATGAAGTATGAAGTAGTAGAATTAGAAGAAAAAATAGTAGTAGGTGTAATGGCAAAAACAAATAATTTTGCACCAGATATGGGACAGGTAATAGGTGGGTTATGGCAGAAGTTTTATGATGGGATCTATGCGGAAATTTCTAATAAAGCAAATGAGAAGGCTCTTGGCATATATACAGATTATGAAGGTGATGAAAAAGCAGATTATCATGTTATAGTTGCTTATGAAGTGGAAAAAGCAGAAGAAATCCCTAATGGAACTATAACAAGAGTATTACCATCTGGAAAATATGCGAAATTTATTGTAAGAGGACACATGCAAAAAGCAGTAGCAGAGTTCTGGGAGAAATTATGGCAGATGGATTTGCCAAGAACATTTACCTGTGATTTTGAAGAATATCAAAATGGAAATATGGAGGATGCAGAGATACATATCTATATATCTGTCCAGTAACTATTCAGGTAGAAACACGCATTTACTGCGTGTTTCGTAAGAAAAAGTAA
>CAMWUK010000161.1 GCA_947177415.1 uncultured Clostridiaceae bacterium | reverse complement strand
CTAACAAATTTCTTACAAAAATGCAAGGATTTTCCACAAAAAGCAAAAGATTTGTTATAAAATCACAAAAAGAGAATATAAATTCTGTAGGCATTGAACCTTGATTTTAGGAATCAATGGTGAAAAAAATAAAAAAATGTACGAGAAAAATACAAAATTCTTGAGGATTTTTACTAGAAAATGAGGGAATAAGTCTTTTGTATTCCTATATTTGGAAAAATAAAGTGAAAAGAGGTAAAAAATGATAGAAAATACAGAGGATATTTTTGGGTTAAATAAAAAAAATATTTATTTTGTCGAAGAAAAGGAGTAAAATGGTTCTGTGAGAAAAAAATATGATAGTTTCGCAATTGCCTAAAATATTAGGAAGAGGGAAGGAGTCAATTATGAGAGGTGCGACATTTAAAGGCGGTACACATCCTTTTGAAGGAAAGGATATGTCTAAGGATTTACCAGTAAAAAAGTTGTTGCCTGGTAATGAGATTGTATTTCCATTATCTCAGCATATCGGTGCACCAGCAGTTCCAATTGTACAAAAAGGGGATACCATTTTGGTGGGGCAGACCATAGCACAGGCAGGAAGTTTTGTATCAACGGATATTTGCAGTTCTGTGTCCGGAATGGTAAAGAATATTGAGCCAAGACTGACTGTATCTGGTGCAAAAGTGAATTCCATTATTGTGGAAAATGATAACCAATATACAACAGTAGAAGGATTTGGAGAGAAAAGAGAGTATCAATCTCTTTCTAAGGAAGAAATCCGAAAGATTATAAAAGAAGCAGGCATCGTTGGAATGGGAGGAGCAGGTTTTCCCACTCATGTGAAATTAACACCAAAAGATGATGCTGCTATTGATTATATTTTGGTAAATGGTGCAGAATGTGAGCCATATCTGACTTCAGATTACCGGATGATGTTAGAATGTCCCCATGACATTGTGGGAGGACTGCAGGTAATTTTATCTTTATTTCCAAATGCAAAGGGTTGTATTTGTATTGAAGATAATAAACCAGAAGCAATTCGTACTCTGAAAGAGGCGGCAGAGGGCAAAGACAAAATAGAAGTTAAGGTGTTAAAGACAAAATATCCTCAAGGAGCAGAGAGACAGCTTATTTATGCAGCAACGAAAAGAAAGATTAATTCTACTATGCTTCCGGCAGATGCAGGATGTATTGTGAATAATATTGATACGGTGATTTCTGTGTATAATGCTGTGTGCAAAAATATTCCTTTGATACGGCGTATTGTGACGGTTACTGGAGAAGGAGCAAACCATCCGCAGAATTTTGAAGTTCCGACTGGCATGAGCTATCAGGAAGTCTTAGAACAGGCTGGGGGATGTAGTGAAGACACAGTAAAAATTGTGTCTGGTGGACCTATGATGGGAATGGCACTTTTTGATATTCAGGTGCCGGTTATGAAAACTTCCTCTGCGTTGCTTTGTATGACAAAGGATGAGGTAGCAGAGCATGAGCCAACAGCATGTATTCGTTGTGGAAGATGTGTAGATGCTTGTCCAAGTAAGCTGATACCTCAAAAAATGTTAGAATATGCAGAGAGATTTGATGAGGAAGGCTTTGAAAAAATACATGGTATGGAATGTTATGAGTGTGGTTCCTGTACCTATGTGTGTCCTGCAAAACGCAGATTGACACAGGCTTTTAAGCAAACACGCCGTAGTATTATAGATGCAAGAAGGTAACAGTTCAGGTAGGTCTGCACACTCCGCTGTGCAGACCGTATAAAAGAATAAAACAGGAGGGGAATGGGGCAATTTATATGCGAAGCTTGCCCCATTCCGTAACAGGTCAGCCTCGGCTGAACTGTTACGCAAGAAGAGCTGCATCTAAGAAATAAGTATGATACTAGAAAACAAGGGAGGAATTATCTTGAGTAAAATGTTTCATGTTTCTGCATCTCCTCATGTTAGAGCAAAGGACTCTACTAAGACTATTATGAGAGATGTAGTAATTGCATTATTGCCGGCTGTGCTTGCTGGTATATGGGTATTTAAAATGGATGCATTATTAGTGTTATTAACGACATCCGTAACCTGTTTGTTAACAGAATATGTGTATGAGCGTTTGATGAAAAGACCAATAACAACTGGAGATTATAGTGCATTGGTCACTGGATTACTTTTAGGTATGAATCTGCCACCAAGTATTCCGTTATGGATTGCTATGATAGGTAGTGTATTTGCCATTCTTGTAGTAAAACAGCTTTTTGGAGGTCTTGGCCAGAATTTTATGAACCCGGCATTGGGAGCCAGATGTTTTTTGATGATTTCTTTTACTGGAAGAATGACAACTTTTACTGTAGATGGTGTAACTTCTGCAACTCCTCTTGCGTGGATTAAAAATGCAGAACCAGGAATGGTAGTAACAGACACTTTAGCTGCTAATGGAAGTAGTCTTTTGGATATGTTTATAGGAACAATAGGCGGGACGATAGGAGAAACTTCCGCAGTAGCTATTTTACTTGGTGCGGCTTATCTTTTTGTTAAGAGAATTATTAACTGGAGAATACCAGCATTTTACATTGGAACTTTTCTGATATTTTTGATGCTTTTTAGCGGACATGGATTGGATGTGAATTACTTTGCTGCTGAAATATGTGGAGGGGGATTACTTCTTGGTGCATTTTTTATGGCAACAGATTATGTAACTTGTCCAATTACACCAAATGGCAAAATCGTATATGGAATATGCTTAGGGCTTCTTACTGGGATTTTCCGAATTTATGGAGGTTCAGCAGAAGGAGTGTCTTATGCAATTATCTTTTGTAATTTATTAGTACCATTGATTGAAAAGATTACAATTCCAAAACCTTTTGGTTATGTGAAAGCAAAAAATGAGTAGTGTTCAAAGTCATGCAGGTCATGCAAAAGGAGGTATACATGGGAGAGCAAAAGAAAATGCCTAAAGGGTCAACTATCATAAAGGATGCAGTTGCCTTGTTTGTGATTACGTTGATTGCGGGCTTATTGTTAGGACTGGTAAATCAGATTACCAAGGAACCCATTGCAGCATCAGAGCTTGCGGCTAAAAATGCCGCCTATCAGAAAGTGTTTTCAGAAGGAAAGGCTTTTGAGGAAGAGGAAGCATTAACAAAGAAATTAGAAACTTTAAATATTTCAGGGGCGGAAATTGCAGAAGTTCTGGCAGCTAAAGATGGAGATGGTAACATAACTGGTTATGTTATGAGTTTGATAGCAAAGGAAGGATATGGTGGGGATATTTCTTTTGCCATAGGGGTGAAACTGGATGGAGTTATGACTGGGCTTAGTGTTTTATCACATAGTGAAACAGCTGGTCTTGGAGCAAATTGTACAAAGGAAGAGTTTCAGGCACAGTTTGTTGGTTTAAAAGGTCCAAAGATTCAATATTCAAAAACAGGAAAAAGCAGTGAAAATGAATTTGATGCAATCAGTGGAGCAACAATTACTTCCAAGGCATTAACAGGTGCAGTCAATGCAGGATTGTCCTTTTTAGAGGAGAATGGCTGCTTTACAGAATTATCATAGAGGGAGGAGAGTAAGATGAATAAATATGTAGAACGTTTATATAATGGTGTCATCAAAGAGAATCCGACATTTGTTCTGATGCTTGGTATGTGTCCTACCCTTGCCGTAACTTCCTCTGCGGTGAATGGAATGGGAATGGGACTTACTACAACTGTAGTATTAACAGCATCCAATATGGTGATTTCACTCTTGCGGAAAGTAATTCCAGATAAGGTGAGAATACCAGCTTTTATTGTTATTGTGGCATCATTAGTAACAATTGTGCAGCAGTTATTACATGCTTATGTACCAAGTCTTTATGACTCACTTGGTATTTATATTCCACTTATTGTGGTAAATTGTATTATTCTTGGAAGAGCAGAAGCGTATGCATCTAAGAATACAATTTTGTTATCTGCCTGTGATGGATTGGGAATGGGATTTGGATTCACGATTGGGCTGACTTTAATAGGTATATTCCGGGAGTTGTTGGGAGCAGGAACCATCTTTGATATGTCTATTACACCAGATTCTTTTGAACCAGTTACCATTTTTGTATTAGCACCAGGAGCATTTTTTGTATTGGCATGTTTGACTGCCTTGCAAAATAAATTTAAAATGCCTTCTGCAACAAATAAAATTGATAGCAATATTGCCTGTGGTGGAAATTGCAGCAATTGCAGTGGAAGTGCATGTGCAGCGAATCATGGTTTGATTGAAGCTCAGAAAGCAGCAGAAAAAGCAAAGAAGGCAGCGGCTGCAAAAGAAGCGGCAGCAAAGGCGGCAGCACAGAAAGAGAAAGCAAAGACAGAAGTAAATGAGGCTGTGATAAAAGATAGTAAAACAGGGAAGGAGAAATGATGATTATGCAACAGTTAGCACTTATTTTAGTAGCTTCTGCATTAGTGAATAATGTAGTTCTTAGTCAGTTTTTAGGTATCTGTCCTTTCCTAGGAGTTTCGAAAAAGATTAGTACAGCAGCAGGAATGGGAATGGCAGTAGTTTTTGTTATGACATTGGCATCAGGCATAACCAGTTGTATTTACCAGTTTTTACTTAAACCAAATAACTTGGATTACTTAAATACAATTGTATTTATTCTGGTTATTGCTGCTTTGGTGCAATTTGTAGAAATGGTGTTAAAAAAGACAATGAAGAGTCTATACAATGCCCTTGGAGTATATCTTCCTTTGATTACTACAAACTGTGCAGTATTGGGTATTGCTATTATTAATGTACAAAAAGAATATAACATTTTGACAAGTATTGTGAATGGATTTGGAACAGCAGTTGGATTTACAATAGCTATTGTTATTTTAGCCGGTGTACGGGAACGCATGGAGGATAATGATATTCCAGAATCCTTTAAGGGAACACCAATTGTATTAGTAACTGCAGGTCTTATGGCAATTGCATTTTGTGGATTTGCCGGACTAATATAGAAAGGGGGCAAAAACAATGAATATCACGGCAATTATATTGGCAGCAGCCGTAATTGGAATTACAGGATTATTGATTGGTTTGCTTCTTGGGATTGCAGGCAAGAAATTTGCAGTAGAAGTAGATGAGAAAGAAATAGAGGTAAGAGCCTTGTTACCAGGAAACAATTGTGGAGGGTGTGGCTATGCCGGTTGTGATGCTATGGCACAAGCAATTGCAAGAGGAGAAGCACCTGCAAATGGATGTCCGGTAGCCAGTGCAGAGATTTCTGGGCAAATTGCAAAAGTAATGGGAGCCGATACAAAAGAAACAGTAAGAGAAGTGGCATTTGTAAAGTGTAATGGTACATGTGATAAAGCATCTGTAAAATATGAGTATTATGGCATACATGATTGCAGAAATCTTGCAATGGTACCAGGAAGTGGAGATAAAGCCTGTTCTCATGGATGCATGGGATATGGTTCTTGTGTGGCTGCCTGTCCATTTGATGCTATTCATATAGTAAATGGTGTGGCATTAGTAGACCGGGAAAAATGTAAGGCATGTAAAAAGTGTATTGCTGCTTGCCCAAGACACTTGATTGAATTAGTACCTTATGATGCACAATACAAAGTTGCATGTAATTCAACGGAAAAGGGAAAAGATGTCAAGGCAGCCTGTGATACTGGATGTATCGGATGTAAGTTATGTGAAAAACAATGCTCATCGGATGCTGTCCATGTAGAAAATAATCTGGCAAGTATTGATTATACAAAATGTGTAAATTGTGGTGCTTGTGCAGAAAAATGTCCTTCCAAAATTATTTTGAAGGCAAAAAAATAGGAGGAGAAACATGTATCGTGTTGCGGTAGCCATGGAGGAAACGGAACAGGAAAACCTACAACAGATTTTACAGGAAAGTTTCTCTGAAACTTGGGAGTTTTTAACTATAAAAAAGCAGGAAGAGTTATTAAAAGTTGTGGAAGAGGGGGAGACTGCTCTGGTCTTTCTCTCTCTTTCAATGGAAAATTTTTCTGGACTAAAAGCTTTACAGAGTCTTCGGGAGAAAAATAAAAATATTCATGTGTGTGTTTTTTCTTCCTTTTTTGCAGCAGATATGGTTACAGAAGTAGTTATGTATGGTGTGGATGCGTATTTATCAGTACCTATAAAAAAAGTACAGGTAAAACAGGCGGTAGCCAAAATTATTGCAAAACTGGAAGAAGAAAAAATTCAATGGATTCACCAAAAGGGACGGGAAAACTATTTAGTACAAACAAAAAATATACTGGAATATGGATTTTTGTATACCATTTTATTTGAAGAGATGAATGAGAAATATCTTCATGAATATTGTGATGCTCTTGGAATGATGTATCAGGGCTTTATGATTAGTATTCATCCTTTGAAGGGGCTGCAGGACCAAGAAGTGGTTGCAGAAAAACTACAAAAGAAAATAAAAGAAATAATGGGAAGATATGAGCGGAGTATGGTGAGTCCTAAGATGTTTGAACGGTTTATTATTTATAGCAGCTGGAGCAAAGAGGATATGTCAGAACAACAGAAGAGGGAATACCTTACCAGAATTGGATATGACTTGAAAAAAGGGATTATGGATGAATTTGATACTCCTGTTAGAATTGGCATTGGTAATGTTTATCCCATTAAAGATATTTACTTATCATATCAGGAAGCAGTCAATTCTGTTTATTTTAAAAACAAAGACAATGTTATGCTTTTTCATAGAGATGAGGGAATTTTAAGTCACAGTGAATACATAGATATGTTAAACCGCTTGCTGGATGCAGTGAAATTTGGGAAAAGCGAAGCATTAGATTTATTTTCCCAAATTTTACTTTGCCTAAAAGAATTGGAATATGATGCAAAAATTAATAAAATAATGCAAATTATGGTACTTAGCTGTCATGTAGCACCTTTGGAAGGAGAAAATGAATTACAATTTTTAAATTGTACAGCATTTTTAAAAGAGTTAGAGGGGATTACAGAAGTAGAAGTTTGGGCGTACCGGAAATTTGAATATTTATTTAAGCTTATTAGTGAAAGTCATAGTGCAGGAGTGCCAGCTACTATTCACTCCGCTATGAAATATATAGAATCCCATTATACCTCAGAGATTTCTTTGGAGGATGTAGCAAGACATGTTGGAGTAAGCCCACAACATTTTAGTAAAGTTTTTAAAAACCAAACAGGCACAAATTATGTGGATTGGATTACACATCTACGTATAGAAAAAGCTATGCAATATATAAACGTAGGAGATAGAACCATCAAAGAAATATGTTTTTTAGTAGGATACAAAGATCCAAACTATTTTAGCCGGATTTTTAAAAAGATGGTAGGAATGACACCAAGCGAATATGCAACAGGAAATAAAATTTTAAAGAAAAACCGGGGGACTATCAACTGATAGTCTTCCGGTTTTTAGTTAGTTGAAAATCAACAATATGAATTAAATAACATACCAGAATATATGGAGGTCATATATGGATTAGCAAAATTTTCTTTCATAGGATTCGGATAAGTAACAATTACCTTATCTTCAATGTATTTCATAGGGTTAATTGCTATGTCTTTGAATTGATGCATGGCTCTGGCTCCCAAAGTATCATGAGAACCAAAAAGATTCTGGAACTTACCTGCAGTAGCAGCATCGCTGGCAGTTACCTTATCAATCTCCATATATCCTTCTTCATTGAAGGTAATGCCACAATCTGTAAAATCAGCTCTTGATTTTGAAAAGATACCCTTTAAATCATGAAGCATAAGTGTAGCCAGTTTTGGAGGATTACCTTGATGGTATGATAAATGAATCAGTTGGTTGTAAGTATCTGCAATATCATTTATTTCTGACATAATCTTTGGGACATTACTTCCATAATCAATATGTATTGGTAATTGTGTTGTTGCATGCATGGTAAGATGCAATGCATTGTTTAAGGTGAATTCGTTGGAAATCGTATTTTTCTCCTCTCCATTTATGGAGAAGGAAGAATTTTCAGGAAGTTGTACTACATGGTTTAGATTAAAATATTCTACACATCCTAGAGAAGTGCTTGGATGCGAAATATCAGAGCACTGAAAAATAGGATTTCCATCTGTAGAACCAGTCTGTTCTGATTGCAATACAATTTGTATTTTATCTTTGGCTTTATCATAAGAAGTAGAAGCGATAATTGGAGCACCAGAATTGTTAATGGTGTGTACAATATGATTTAATGCGTCTTCATTTGTTGTTTTCCCGTGAAGTTGAAGCTGAAATAAATAGCTATCATCTTCTACATCAATTTGAAATTGATAGATACCTTCTTTTAATTTAGCAGTATCCCGATATACATAATTTCCAATATTTTTTTGATTGATAGCAAGCTTATGAATTTCAATGGAAAAAGGATCAGGAAGGTTTGAGTGATCTTCTGTATCAATTATTGTTGTTAAAGCTTCTTCGTTGTCTGAACAAACTTGTTTATAAGAGAAAGCAGAGGTGTCATCGTTGTTTTGCAGATTACGAAGAGTATTCTGAAGTGATAAAGAACCTTCTTTTAGTTGTATGGCAAAATCTTGGGTTTCCTTAGAAGCTCTAAACAAATAAGAAGGAGATTCTTTACTAATCTTTACAATATCACTATATATCTTTTTTAATTCAGATTTTTTATGAACGGTAGGATTATAGCGATAATTCTCCCGATTGACATAATCAGACATTAAATAATTGTATATCATGGTATACACCTCC
>CAMWUK010000160.1 GCA_947177415.1 uncultured Clostridiaceae bacterium | reverse complement strand
AAACTACAGCTACAACCAGATGGGCTGTCTGGACACCATGACCTATCCAAATGGGAAAGAGGTAAGCTATACTTACTATGACAATGGCAAGCTGAAATCTGTAACCGATGGAGAAAATCAGACAACTACCTATGAGTATGACCAAAACGGCAGAGTCACCGCCCAGCATAACAGCAACGGAACCACCGATACATACGAATATGACAAAGCAGGGCAACTAACCAGCCAGAAAGTAGTAAAAGGCACAAAAGTACTGACAGAAACCAGCTATACATACGACGAAGCAGGAAACATAACAGGGAAAACCACCAGTGAGCCAGAAGGAAGCATAGGAACCATAGAACCGGTGGAGATGACCTACGACAAGGCAAACCGCCTGACCACTTACAATGGGGAAGAAGTCACATACGATGCAGAAGGAAACATGACCTACGGACCGGATGCAGAAGGAAACATGACTACCTTCCACTATAACTGTAGAAACCAGCTCATACAGGCAGGCAAAGTTAAATATGAGTATGATGCAGAAGGAAACCGTAGTGCTCAGGTCAATACAGAAACAGGAGTACGGACAGAATATGTAACAGACACCGTAAACCAGCTCTCCCAGGTACTCATGGCAACAGAAACAGGCGGTGGCAATACAGAAAGCACTATTTACACCTATGGAAACGGATTACTGAGCCAGAGAAACAGGGAAGGATATTCCACCTTCCATTACAACAACATAGGAAGCACCATCCTGTTGACCAATGCTCAGGGAGAAAAAGAGGAAACCTACAGCTATGGACCTTATGGGGAACTGCTAAGCGGAGACAGAAGCAAAACCCCATACCTGTACAACGGCATGTACGGAGTAACCACCGATGCCAACGGACTGTACTACATGAGGGCACGGTACTATAATGTGGCAATCAAAAGATTTATCAACCAGGACGTTGTAGATGGAAGTATCACCAACAGCCAGAGCCTGAATAAGTTCTCCTATGTGCAGGGCAACCCAATCCGCCTGACAGACCCATTCGGACTATGCCCGGATATCAGCCTGACCAGAATCGGACATGCAGCATTAGACCTTCTTGGAATCATACCAGGGTTTGATGGCTGTGACGGAATCAATGCAGTATGGTACTTAATCGAAGGAGACTATGCAAACGCAGCCACCAGTGCAGTAGCCGCATTCCCACTGTTAGGAAGTATAATCGGAAGCGGAATCAAGTGGGGAGCCAAAGGAGTAGCTAATGCGGAGAAGATAGCAGACGGAATCAAGACAGGAAGCAGAATCATAGGAAACGCAGGAGCCTTAATCCAGTCGGGCGGCCAGACATTAGAATCTGTTGGAAACCTGTATGACAGCTATGTAAAAGACGGAGAGGTTATAAGCTGGAAGAATGCAACCGACCTAATCACTCTGGGACTAAGCGTAGCCGGAATGGGAATGGCAGGAAAATCACTGGCGAAAGACGGCAAAGCCCTGAAAGCAGTGAGTCAGGGTAATGTGAATGTAAAACCAGCAGCAGTGAGTAATTCGACAGCAAGTGGTGGAGGGGAATTGTATCCTTTATACCGTAAAAAAAAGAATGTTGGTGTATTTTCAAAGCTAAAAGAACCAATGACAATGGAAAATGTCAAGATGGTCTGTCAAGATGGAGGAATTGACTATTCTGGAATAAAGATAAAAATAGTTGATGATCCGGAATTGCTTAGAGGGGATTTTTTGGGATATACTCACCCAGAAGGTGATATTGTAGAATTATATCCAAATGCATTTATAAATAAAGAGACATTAGTTAAAACATTGGGGCATGAAAGAATACATGTAATGCAAAATAAGTTGTATGGACCACCTCAGGATAGTAAAACATGTGGATTGTTTGAAGATGCAGCAACGGACTCTGAAAATGTTTGGTGGGAATACTATAAAAAAGTAAATGGAGGAGATTAGATGTTTCATGATTGGTTAAGGATGTTAGTAAAATTAGAAAATATTGATGATTCAACAAGAAATGCTATTTGCCCAGAGTGTGGGGAAAGAAGCATTAAATTTGTATATGTTGGAGACAGAAAGTCTTCTATTGGATATTTACCTGTTTGGTGTGAGTCTTGTAATAAAGGGATTCAAATCAGCAGAGTTGAGATACCTCAAGGAGTTAGGATGATAGATTTTAAAGATTTAGAAAACATAGAAAAAGAGATACCTAATTTTATACATGTTGCACCTGATTCAAAGAAAAACAGATAAACACAGAAACCATTATCTACACATGGGAAAACGGACTGCTGAGTAGAGAAATAGGGAAGGAAATCTGACCTACCATTACAACAACCTGGGAAGCACCATCCTGTTGAACAATGAGCAGGGAGAAAAAGAGGAAAGCTACAGCTATGGACCTTATGGGGAACTGCTAAGCGGAGACAGAAGAAAACCCCCTTACCTGTACAACGGCATGTATGGGGTAGCCACGGATGCCAATGGACTGTTACTATATGAGGGCACGGTACTACAACGTGGCAATCAAAAGATTTATCAACCAGGACGTTGTAGATGGAAGCATCACCAACAGCCAGAGCCTGAATAAGTTCTCCTATGTGCAGGGCAACCCAATCCGCCTGACAGACCCATTCGGACTATGCCCGGATATCAGCCTGACCAGAATCGGACATGCAGCATTAGACCTTCTTGGAATCATACCGGGGTTTGATGGCTGTGACGGAATCAATGCAGTATGGTACTTAATCGAAGGAGACTACGCAAACGCAGCCACCAGTGCAGTAGCGGCATTCCCACTGATAGGAAGCCTAATAGGAAGCGGAATCAAGTGGGGAGCTAAAGGAGTAGCCAATGCGGAGAAGATAGCAGACGGAATCAAGGCAGGAAGCAGAATCATAGGAAATGCAGGAGCCTTAATCCAGTCGGGCGGCCAGACATTAGAATCTGTTGGAAATCTGTATGACAGTTATGTAAAAGATGGAGAAATCATAAGCTGGAAGAATGCAACCGACCTAATCACTCTGGGATTAAGCGTGGCAGGAATGGGAATGGCAGGAAAATCACTGGCAAAAGATGGAAAAGCCCTGAAAGCGGTTAGTCAGGGTAATGTGAATGTAAAACCGGCGGCAGTGAGTAATTCGACAGGTAGTAGTGGTGCGGATTTGCAGAAGTTGGGTAATAAGAGTGGTAGTGATACTATAAGTACTCAATTATCGCGTAGAGAATTAGCAGAGAAAAAGCTTGCGGATGCGGCAACTGGAAGCCGGGCGGAAGGAGTACTAATTGGTAAGGATGGAAATGTACCAGTATATAAGAGTCAGCAACAACTCAGAAAAAGCATAATTGATGCAGGTGCACAATATATTGGACCTGCTCGAAATAATGATGGACAAATATATCATATGAATACATCATATGGACCTGTTGAAATCCGCATTATGCAACAAAAGTCAGGTCAAACTAATCCTTATTTAGACAACCGAACAATAATTGTAGAACAAGGAAGTGTAGGAAAGGGTACAGGAAGATATACATATGGAAATGGAGCTCCGATTAGAGGTGATGTTTCAAAAAGTGATAGAAAGGCTATTGGTCATACGCATGGTCAAATTCTATAGAATAGTAAGATTTGTTTGCAATAAGAGTTAACAAACAAATAAAAAATAAGCATCAAAATAATAATACAAATTAGGAGACAGTAAAATTATTTTGATGCTTGTTGATTTTTAGCTTAATGAAAACAGATTAAGGAGTGATTTGTAGTGAATACGATATTAGAGAGAAAGTATAATGCTGAAAAACAGGCTTTTACAAAGTTGCTTATTGAATCCAGAATGCTTGAAATAACATATTCGGAAACATTTAATTTAATATTTTATAAGGATAAAAATATAGGGGGTGATGATTATAAGTGGATAGTCCAAAAAATGAACTTAATTATAGATGCACCTTTTTGGGTAGGGGAAAAAAGTAAATGGGAAGAGTGTATGAAAGATGATAAAGGCATAATTTCAATGGATGATAATATGTTAGCGTATGAATTGGTCAATATTATATATAATAATTTCATTCAAGTTCATAAGGTGGAGTTTTTGGAAAAATACTTATGCATTTCTTTAGATAATGATCGAATATTGTCAATTGCCTATTGTAGTGATTCAGATTATTCATGGATTTTGGAGGAATATAGCGATAAAAATCAACAAGAAAAAATGGCAGTTTTCTGTCAAGGAAATGAAATATTTGCAAAAAATATTTCTGAAATAATATAAGCTATAAAGGTAAATTTACAGATTCGTTTTATGTAGAAGGTATACATTTGCACCATAATGGTTTAACAAGTGCTGATAAGGTTTAATAGCAACAGGAACACCATAAACTACAGCTACAACCAGATGGGGTATCCGGACACCATGACCTATCCAAACGGGGAAGAGGTAAGCTATACTTACTATGACAATGGCAAGCTGAAATCCGTAACCGATGGGAAGAACCAGACAACCACCTATGAGTATGACCCAAACGGCAGAACCACTGCCCAGCATAACAGCAACGGAACCACCGATACATACGAATATGACAAAGCAGGGCAACTAACCAGCCAGAAAGTAGTAAAAGGCACAAAAGTACTGACAGAAACCAGCTATACATACGACGAAGCAGGAAACATAACAGGGAAAACCACCAGTGAGCCAGAAGGAAGCATAGGAACCATAGAACCGGTGGAGATGACCTACGACAAGGCAAACCGCCTGACCACTTATAATGGGGAAGAAGTCACCTACGATGCAGAAGGGAACATGACTTATGGACCGGATGCAGAAGGAAACATGACCACCTTCCGCTACAACAGCAGAAACCAGCTCTCCCAGGTACTCATGGCAACAGAAACAGGTAATGGAACCACCAAGGTAACCACTTACACCTACGGAAACGGACTGTTATCCCAAAGCAGCATAAGCGGCAGCCTGACTTTCCATTACAACAACATAGGAAGCACCATCCTGTTAACCAATGAACAGGGAGAAAAAGAGGAAACCTACAGCTATGGACCTTATGGGGAACTGCTAAGCGGAGACAGAAGCAAAACCCCATACCTGTACAACGGCATGTACGGAGTAACCACCGATGCCAACGGACTGTACTACATGAGGGCACGGTACTACAACGTGGCAATCAAAAGATTTATCAACCAGGACGTTGTAGATGGAAGTATCACCAACAGCCAGAGCCTGAATAAGTTCTCCTACGTGCAGGGCAACCCAATCCGCCTGACAGACCCATTCGGACTATGTCCGGATATCAGCCTGACCAGAATTGGACATGCAGCATTAGACCTTCTTGGAATCATACCGGGGTTTGATGGCTGTGACGGAATCAATGCAGTATGGTACTTAATCGAAGGAGACTACGCAAATGCAGCCACCAGTGCAGTAGCCGCATTCCCACTGATAGGAAGCCTAATCGGAAGCGGAATCAAGTGGGGAGCCAAAGGAGTAGCTAATGCAGAAAAGATAGCAGACGGAATCAAGGCAGGAAGCAGAATCATAGGAAACGCAGGAGCCTTAATCCAGTCGGGCGGCCAGACATTAGAATCTGTTGGAAACCTGTATGACAGCTATGTAAAAGACGGAGAGGTTATAAGCTGGAAGAATGCAACCGACCTAATCACTCTGGGACTAAGCGTAGCCGGAATGGGAATGGCAGGAAAGTCACTGGCGAAAGATGGCAAAGCCCTGAAAACAGTGAGTCAGGGTAATGTGAATGTAAAACCGGCGGCAGTGAGTAACCGTACCATTATTGAGCCTCCATATAAAATGGATTTACAAAAGTTTGCTAAGAAGGGGGAAAGAAAAACAAGGCGAGCAGTGTTTCGTAGCTTGAAAAGAAGAGAAGGAATACTTAGATCACAACAGCCAGTAAGACAGTGGACTGTTGGTAATGACATATATAAAAAAGGAGGAAATTACGCAAACTATGTATATAAATCTAATCCATCACATCTGGGAAGATTTTATGAATATGAAACCCCACATGGGAAAATAGTAATTGTTGAACATACTAATGATATAGAGCAAGGCTTACACTTTCATGTTGGTATACCACCTAGAGAAGTTAATGAATTTACATATGATTTTAAAAAACATTCATACAAACCAAAATATAAAGAAGGAGATCATCATTTTAGATATGATGAATAAAGAGATTGATATCCCAGCTACAATGGGAGAATTAGATAAGTTGAAATGGTAAACATATAAAATGATGCTGGGGTCAAAAGGTCAATTTACAGAATAGTTATTGTAAAGTTGTACAACAAATTCTTTGAAACTACATTCCAATCAGTACTTTTAAAGGCTATTTGGGATTAAATTTGTACAATTGATTTTGTAAGAATACTTCTTTTGACCCAAGCATCATAAAGTAAAAGTTTATTAGTATTATAATGAGATTGATGCATAAGCCAACTCAAACAGTGGGGGATGGTATAAATTGGATAATAAGAGTTTATTATATGCTAAGTGGAAGTATTATATTTACTATAAATGAGCAAATTTAAAAAATTGCACAATGAATTAAGCTACCAATGCCAAAACTTCCTCGAAAAGAATGTGTTTTGCTCCACATTGATAGATGTAACGGAGCCGTTCCTCTTGAATATGGCTGCAAATAAAAGCATAGCCGTCCTCAAAGGGCATGGTTTCTCCACAGCCTGTACATGCAATAAAATGTGTCAGCGACATCAGCAGCCAGTATCCTCGGATTCCTTCCGATGAGCGAATCTGGTATTTGTCAAATGCCAGTTTGCCTTTGGAATGGCGGAAAAAGATTTCCACTGGTCACCGTTCCACATATTTGTCCAGAATTTCCTGGGTGCTTAAAGATACATCTGTACTAATAAAAGCCCACAGAGTTCTGTGAACATGGAACGCATCTTTCGGATAACAGATCAGTACAGCGGCATTATCAATGCCATTGAGTTTTTCCTCATACCGGTAGACGTAATAACTCCAGCTGCCAACGGTCACGAGGCTGACAGCAGCATCCGTCTTCCGTAAATGCCGAGCAAACTCACTGACTTTCTGTTTTATACCACAAGGATACAGGATCCGGTTTGTCTTCAGTGCACCAATGGTGTAAAAGCCTTTTTTGATAAACGCATCCATAATATCACCACAGGTATACCAGCTGTCACAAAGGAAATAGGAAACCACTGGCGGTACAGGCAGTTCATTGGCAATCTCCTGCACAATCTTCACCTTTGATCTGGATTTGTCATACATGATAATGGCATAATTAAGGACAATGCCATTGTAGAAGAGCATGACAGACACAGCCTGATGTCCATAGTCCTGCTTTCCCTTGAGATGGGAATGGTGGAAATACGCATCTTCAATCGGGTGCAAAGCCTGTGACGAAGGCTTTGTTTTGGAAGAGATGGTGTCATCCACAATGCAGAATACTGGTTTTCCAGACTGCAGGGCTTCATTATAAATGAACTGTATAACTGTACTTTTGAGAATATTTTCCAGCTTGGAATCGTTCCATTTTTCTTTATTCAGGAAATGGGCAACCGTGGTACGGTGGCATGGACTGTATTTTTCAAAGTCAATGGTTTTTCCGTGATATCCAAGGGAAAAGACAGATATCAATATAGCCATGATATGTTTCATGACAGTCTGTGGAAAAAACTGGCACAAATTTAATTTCTTAAAGCAGTTGTAAAGCAGCTCTGAATGGTATATACTGTTATTCATAAGACATCCTCCTTTTTGGTATGTTGGTTTTTGTGGTAAAAACAGTATACACCCAAAAAGGTACGATGTCTTTATTTTTTAATCTATTTGAGTCTAATTTGGTAAAATTTCAAATTTGCTCATTTATAGATATTTATTGCAAAATATCAAAACAAGGATGGATAGACCTTCTGATATTAATTACAAATCAGCAACTGAACTGGTGGTTGATGAATAGGAGGACAAAGAGATGAGTGAATCAAAAAATAGAAAGATGCAGATAAGAAAAAAAATGTCGTTGATAGAGATTAAAAAGGAATTACCATGTATTTCATCCATACAGTTGTTGGATATTATAGAGGCTGATTCAGATGAGGTAACATACTATAGAAAGCAGATGGAGCCTATGAATGATTTCGATTATCCTAAGATAGCTGTTACACCTTTTATTCATGATGATAATCAGATAATTGAATGGATTTTTAAACAGATTCCTGTTTTACAGGATGGTGCAGTATGGATAATGCCATATGGAAATTATGGTATGTGGTGGATCAAAATTAATGTTGTTGATTGTATATCATTTGTAACATATTTGTGGAAAAATGAAGAAGAATTGTGTTTTATAGATGTAAAATCAAATCAATGCTATAAAGTTTATTGTGTTGAAAATGAATATTATGAATATTGGATTATGAGTAAACAATTAGAGTAATGGTAATTATAGGATGGATAAGGGAAGGAAAATGGAATAAATATAGTGAATGAAACAAAGATTTTAGAATAGAAGTAAGTTAAGGTACTTGAAAAAATGAAATGAATAAAAGAGAAGTCACCCTCACTTATAAAAAGGAAGGAGAGAATAACACTGTTACCACAGTAACAGAAAAAGCAACCGGGAAATCTATCCAGCTTCATTACAATGAAAAAGGCTATCTGGTAAAAGTAACCGATGAAACCGGGCGTGCGACCAAATTTACCTACGAAAACAAATGCCTGACAAGCATCACCAATCCATTAGGAGAGGTTACCACATATACCTATGATGATAAGGGAAGGATATTAACTTCCACAAACAATGATGGGGTAGTAAAAGTAACCAATACTTATGATGAGCATGGAAGGGTTACCCTGCAAAAAGATGCCAAGGGAAAAAGTACAAAGTTTGCATACGAGGATGATGAAAAAACAGGGGAACTGGCAGTTACCATTACAAACAGGGACGGCAACACCGAGAAGGTAGTCAGTGACCGGAGCGGCAACGTAATCCGTTCCACCAATGGAAATGATGAAACCACAGTCTATATGTACGATTCCGACAACAACCTGCTCTCCATAAGGG
>CAMWUK010000159.1 GCA_947177415.1 uncultured Clostridiaceae bacterium | reverse complement strand
CTTGTAAAACTCGGATTTGTCAAGCAAATCCTCGAGTATGTTCTGAACAGTTACATTACAACATCCTTTTACCTAAACATAGAAAATTCACAAACCAATCACAAATCTTCCATAAGATTATTCTAAAATCACAAATAAGAATAGAAGATAGAAGCATGTATGGATTGGTTTGTGAAAAAGTGGAATAAGGAGGGGGAATTATGAAAAAGAGTAAAATCAGAATGTTTATTGCAGGTTTGGTTGTAATCATAATAGGAAGTGGTATGTATTTTGTACCTAATATTAGTAAAGCTGGCGGGGAAGAAGAGAAAGGTACAGTAGAAGATGATGTAAAAAGGGGAAATTTAGAAAGAGTCTCCAGCAATAGTGGAACAACTACAATTGGGGTAGACTATGAATATTTAGATATTAGTATAAGTCCGGATATATTCTTGGAAGTAGAAGAAGTATACCAGAAAACAGGTGCAGAAGTTGCTACCCAAAGTGCGATTTTAAAAGTAACAAAAAACAGTTATGATACCACAAAGGCAAACTTAGAAAAGACACTTAGACAGGCAAAAACAGCTTTACAAGAGGCTAAAATTACATACAAAACGGATTTGCTTACATTAAAATCACAATATACATCCAGTATTTCAACTGGAGAAATTGCAGCAGACAGTTATGAAAATACTATAGAAAATTTAGAATGGCAAGTGAAGCAGGCAAAAGAAGAATATGAAGAAGCCCAAAATATTATTTCCCAGTATCCCCAAATAATAACAGATAATGAAGAGGAAAAAAGTAAGAAAGAAAAAATAATAACTAAATTAATGACCCAGCTAAAAAAGGTCATAAAGAAAGAAGATACTGCATCAAAGGAATATGAGAAGGCAAAGACCGTATATGAGAATGCTGTTAAGAAAAAAGAAGAGATGGAAATGATAAATAATTATATTATGTCTTATCAAAATATGGAACAGACTGTACCAAAAGAAGATAGTACAAATATTCAAAATTTTGATAAAGACAACGAAGAGGCAACACTCTCAAGTCCAAGTTCTGATTTGCAGGCCCTTATAGAAAAAGTAAACAGGGACAGGAAAGAACAAGAGACATCCCATCAGGCTGCCCAAAAAGATTATACCAAAAAGAAAGCAGCTTTAGAAAAGCGGCAGCAAGCGGTGGAAGAGAAAGAGACTGCCATTGAAACAAAAGAAAAAGAAGTGGAAACCTTAGAAAAGAATATAAAAAAGAAACAAGAAGAACTGGCAGATGCAAAGAAACAGGTCAACAGCTTACAGGTAAGTTATGAGCAGGCAGTTTCTAATAGAGAAATTCAGAGTGTTACAGCAAAAAAAGAGTTAGAGCAGAATCTTTTGACCAGTCAGGGAGCAGAGGTGTCTTATGAGATAGAGCTTGCAAAGCTGGAAGAAATCCTAGATGCAGCGAAAGACAGCTATAAAGAGGCAAAAGATATCTTAGAGACATTTAAAGAAAGTTTCAGAGATTGTATATGGTATGCGAAAGCCAGTGGTACGTTGTATTATATAGGATATGAGGAGGGAGATTCTATAACAAATATGACTCCTATTCTTGGATATTATAATGGAAATATGATATCTGTAGAAATTTCTGCAGATCAGAGTGAAAGAGCATCCATATCTGTAGGAGATGAGGTAACTGTCAGAACAGATTCCATGCCAAGGGGAACAAAGGGAGTTATATCTATGATTTCCAATACAAAGAATTCCACCAGTGCTTCAAAAGTAACTTATGGAGTAACCATTTCTATTGATAATGTGCAAGGAAAGATTGGAAATGGAGAAAGTGCTGTTGTGACCTTTGCCTCGGACACATTAGAGAATTTGGGAAAAGCAGACAAGTAGAAATTACAACAGGACCAAAAGCAGGAACATAACCAAACTAAAGGAGGTACAGCAAAATGTGGAATAAAAAGGCAGTCATTATAGTTGGATTCATAGCAGTAATTGGAATGACAGGAGTTGGAATATATTTGGGAACCAGAGAGAGCGAGGCAGAGGTTGTAACAAAGGAGACAACTGTAGAATATGGTAATTTGACAGTTGGTGTTACAGAAAGTGGAACGGCTGCTTTGGGAACTGTGGAGCAGAAATTTTCTGTTGATTTATCGGAAAATGGAAATAGCAGTACAACAACTAGCAGCCAGAACACAAATGATTTATCAGGAATACAGGGAATGAATATGACGGCAGGGAATAATGGTGGAAACAGTAACCAGAGTAATTCTAACAGTTCCAGTGAATCAGGTATTTTGGAAGTGGAGGAAATATATGTTTCGGAAGGGCAGGTAGTGGAAAAGGGTGACAATCTTTTGAAATTAACAAAGGAGAGTATTGATAAATCCAGAAAAATTTTGAAAAATGTAGTTGATAGTGCAGAGCTTACTTTAAAAAAAGCAAAGATTGACAGAAAATCTACAAAGGTCAGTGCCAAGTATGAATATGAAGAGAATATTACTATAGGAAAGAATGCAAAGAATGACTATAACAATACAATATCCTCTTTGCAGAATGCAGTAAATGAGGCACAAGATGCAGTGGAGGAAGCAGATAACAGAATAGCAGCTATTCCAAAAGAAATTAAAAAATTACAAGCACAAAAAACTTCTGCCAGTAAAGCCACTTCCACAAAGAATGCTGGTATGCCTTCGGATATGGGCACAGGGGATGGTACACAGGAAGTACAAGGCAATAAAAATATAGAAAGTTCTACAACAGACAATAGCACAACAACAGGAGCTACAGATACAACCAATGGAGTTGATAGCCAGATAAGTGTCTTAGAAACGGAACTTAGTTCTTTAAAAAAGAATTATTCCAATTTAGTAAACCGGCTTACACAGGCAAAAAGTGAACAAATTTCAGGGAAGATTACTGCAAAAGAAAAATATGATCAGGCAATATTAAATTATGAGAATGCAAAGGAAATTTATGATATTGCTATGAATGGAATTGATGATGAGGTGAATGAGGCAAAGGATGCCCTTGCAGATGCAAAAGAAAATCTGGCAGAATTTGAAAGTTTTGTGTTGGATGGGATTATTACAACAGAATATGCAGGAACTATTTTATCAGTAGGATATGAAAAAGGTGATACTTTAAACAGCGATACAGCAATAGCTGCTTATGCAGATGCCAAAGCTGTGGAGGTAACAGTATCTGTTTCGCAGGAAGACATATCTAATGTAGAAATAGGAGAAACTGTAAATATTGCATTTACTGCTTATGAAGAAGAGATGTACCATGGAATAGTTACTGGGATTACCACTTCGGAAAGCAGCAGTTCTTCCACGGTATCATATGATGTAACTATAAATGTGACAGGAGATGTGGCAAAGATTTACGAAGGTATGACTGCAAATGTTACTTTTGTAACAAAAGAATTAAAAGATGTAGTATATGTTTCCAACAAAGCCATTCAAACAGAAGGAACAAAAAGTTATGTAAAAAAGGTGAAGGATGGAAAGACAGAGAAGGTGGAAGTAGAGACTGGATTTTCTAATGGAACGGCTGTAGAGATTAAGGATGGTCTGTCACAAGGAGATACGGTATTAATTGAAAGTCAGGTGGGCGGCTCATGAAAAGAAAAGAACTATTAAGGCTGGTCTGGATTAATTTGATACAGAACAAATTTAAAGTGATATTGACTTCTGTTGGCATTATTATAGGAGCAGCAACTATTGTAATGGTAATCGCCATTGGACGTGGAGGACAAATGGATGTGGCAGAACAGTTTAAGAACCTGAATGCGGGAGCTATAGATATTTCTTATGAAATGGCAAGAGAAGGATTTTCTAGTAAATCAGGAGTAAAGGGAAGTGGAAAGTCTTTTGAAAATAAAAACTTTGGAGGTGTACCAGAAGATATGCCATCAGGTGAAAGAATGCCCTCCCAAGAGAATTTTGGGAATATGCCTTCTCAAAATGGACAAAGTTTTTCAAATAATCAGGGGAATATGGAAAATTTTGGGGGATTTATACGAGGTGGAGATTCTTCGGATTTTTCTGACAGAATGAATCAGGGGAAGATTACGCTCACAGAGGAAGATATGGAGGATTTGAAAGTATTTGTTCCAGATGTGTCTTCAGTATCCATTTCCTATACCACAAGATCTAATGTGGATGGAGGTGACTTGGAGGAAGAAACCAACTATACCATTGCAGGAGTAAAAAGTATTTATGCAGAGATTAGTAACTTGTCCTTTCAAGTTGGAGAATTTATTACAGACAGCAATGAAGAGAATAAAGATAAAGTGTGTATTTTGGGTGCAAGTGTAGCAAAGGAAATTTTTGGAAGTGCTATAGATGCATATGATAATACCATATACATAGATAATCGCCCTTATGTCATAAATGGTGTTTTAGAGGAAGTGGGAACGGTATCTTCAGGCATTAGTATGGATGAGGCTGTCTTTATTCCTTACAGTACTGGTGTAAAATATATTGTGGGGGAAGATGTAAATCCTACCATCACTGTAATTGCCAGTGATTTAAATAATATTGATGGTGTAATGGAAAATATCAAGACAGTCTTAGCAGAAAGCTACCCAAATACAGAATTTACGATAACAGATGCAGGAAGCAAGATGGAAGCTGCCTCGGAATCCAATGATACACTAACCATGCTGCTTTTTACTATGGCATTTATTGTATTTGTAGTAGGTGGTATTGGAATCATGAATGTCTTATTTGTATCAGTAAAAGAAAGGACGAAAGAAATTGGCATATTAAAAGCTATAGGATGTTCTAGGAAGGATATTTTAGTTGAGTTTTTGCTGGAAGCTTGTTTTATTAGTATTTTTGGAGGAGTGGTTGGAGTAGCGGCAAGTTTTGGTGTCACTCCAATTGTAGAATTATTAGATGTCAGGGTGGAATTAAGTGTTATGGGTATGGGACTTGCTCTTGCATTTGCCATAATAACAGGAACTATATTTGGCATTTACCCTGCTTGGAAAGCTTCAAATCTGGTGCCAGTAGAAGCATTGAGCGAAGAATAGTTACTGTTCACTCACAAGTTTGACACTGTTACTGTTGGCACCACAGGTGTGAACAGTAACGAAGAATAGAAAGGAGGTTCGGACATGAAAAAGAAGGTGGCAGGAGTTCTTATCTTTGTACTGCTTTTTAGTGGAGTTGGAATAGGCGGGTATTGGTATTTCTTTGGAAATAAAAATAAAATAGAAGAAATAACTGTTGGGAAAAATCAAAAATTAATTGTGGCACAAATCAGTAGGATAAATGGAAATGAAATTACCTATGCGATAGCTGAGGAAGTGGATTTCCAAGGAATTGGAGGCAGGCAGATGGATAATTCCTCAGCCCAAGAACATAAAGACAGCCAGAAAAATATCAATAACAAGGATATACCAGAAAATGAGGACTTTAGTGGCAGACAAAATATGCCAGAAGAAGAAAAAACAGGTGACATGGAAGAACAGGAGATGTCACAAGGAGAGAGACCAAGTGATATGGAACAAGGAGAAGTGCCTGCTGGAAGTGGTAAGGCAGAGGATAGTAGCAGCGAAAGGAAAAATAGAGAATGGGATAAGGAAAAAGAAGATGCCCAAAGCAATAAAACTAGGTACACGCTAACTGGAGAAGAGAAAACTACCTTAATTCCAGTGGGAACTACGGTGACTACACAACTTGGAACTACTACCACATTTGCCAGACTGGCAGCAGGCGATATGGTGAAAATACTGATGGAAAAGGATGAAAATGGAAAAGATGTCATTGTTGGTATTTGGATGATTGGATAAAAAGAACAATATATCGTAACTGTTCATGGTTCTGAACAGTTACCAATATATCTATATAAGAGAGGTTTGGTGCGTAAACATGCCAGAAAAGAAGATTATTAAAATGGAAAAAATAAATAAAAGTTACCATAAGGATAAGGAAACGCTGCACATTTTAAATGATGTTTCTTTAGAAGTTAGAGAGGGAGAATTTTTGGCAATACTTGGTCCATCTGGCTCTGGAAAATCCACTCTTATGAATATTATTGGATGTATGGATATTTTTGATTCGGGGAAGTATTTTCTAAATGGAATATCCATAGCAGAAAAAAATGAGAAACAACTTACAGATATTCGCAATCAGGAGATTGGGTTTATTTTCCAAAAATATCATTTGATTCCAACCTATACTGTGCTGCAAAATATTGTTATGCCACTCTTGTTGCGGGGAATGTCAATGGAGGAAGCCGTGGAGCATTGTATGGATACCATCCGGTTGTTGGGGTTAGACCAGAGATTAAAACATAAGCCTGCAGAATTATCTGGCGGACAGCAGCAAAGAGTGGCAATTGCAAGAGCCTTAGTGGGAAAGCCAACAATACTTTTGGCAGATGAACCTACGGGTAATGTAAAAAAGGTATAACACTATCCAAAAAAAATACTGGTGACTTCTCTGTCACTGTTAATCCTGATTTCTTTAATTACAGACCGCCAAAGAGTGCGTTTTTCTTCTCTAGTCAAGTTATTGTATATGTCTTTAAAATCTTTATCTAATAATCTACGAACCTTTGAAAAATCTGGGGGAGTTTCTACATTGCTTTCTGGTAGTTCTTGTAAGGCAGCAGTATATATTTCATAATCCTTTCTATATTCTTCAATGTCTATCAAATCATTCACATATAGATCCTTTAATTTTGACAGCTTACTTTTGATAGCTGCTTTATCTTTTGCCACAGATTTCCTTTTCTTTTTGGCAACAGATACCGCCCAAGCAGTTTCTACTTTTTTAATCTCGCTTTCCAAATTGTCAAACAACCATTTTTCGAGTGTATCTTCGTTTATGTTGCTGTTATTACTACATAAATCACGCTTATAATGATGATTGCATTTATAATAACGATATATATTTTGGTTTAAATATCCGCAAAGTTTGTGATAGCATTCTTCACAAACAAGTAATGATGAAAAAATATAAACATTGTTGGTTAAATTACGTCTTATATTTCTTTTTAAGAGGTCTTGCACTCTCTGGAACTGTTCAGAGGATATGATAGAATCACAAAAATTTTCATTATATCGTCCGCCACGATTGTATACACCAGTATACAACTGTTCCTTTAGCATCCTGCGAAAAGTAGCATCACACCAGTTTACCCCGTATTTTGTACGGATGTAGGCTATAGTGCCACGTTGAGACACATTTTTTTCATAGTAGTCAAAGGCATCTTGAACTATCGCAGCCTTTTCTTTGTCAATTTCAAGGCGTTTTTCTGCATTCACTTTGTATCCAAAAGGGCAACTTCCAGATACAACTGTTCCTTTTGCTATCTTGCTATCAAATACTACATCTATACGCTCCCCATCAATATCAGCCTCATTTTGAGCGATAGACAGTTTAACATTGATATATAAACGCCCGTTTGCTGTAGTAGTGTCGTATTCTTCATCTGTAGTAAGCCACTCACAGTTATGTTGTTCCAAAACTTCCATCACCTTATAATAATCTGCCACAGACCGAAACCATCGGTCTAAGCGGGTGAAAAGTAGTATATCAACTTCATCACGCTTCACACTCTCCATCATTTGCAAAAACTCAGTTCTTTTATGTAGTTTTTTTCTGGCTGTTTTTGCAGCATCTATATAAGTACCTGCAATAATCCAGCCTTTTTCCTTAGCATATTTTTCAAGTCTTTCCTGCTGTGCTTCCAAGGACAAACCAGAAATTTTTTGTTCTTCACCAGATACTCTAATGTATAGAGCAACTCTCTTTATTTGTTCTTTTGATTCTTTTTTTCTCATATTTATGCACTTCCTTTTTGAAATATCTACACAAATATGATATAATCATAGTGTAGATAAGTTTTCTATACTTTCTTGTCTATTTATCTTTGGTTTCCATGGCAGTTGGGGCTGCCATGGATTTTTTGAGATACATTTACTCAAAATTATTCACAATCTTCAAGCATATCATAAAATATATTCTCGGAAATAATTTCTATGTCACATCCATCCAACTTTAATTTTTCAGCTTTTTTATGTTTGGAACTTTTGCCATCTTTTACTAAGGAATAATCTTCATAAGCTCCAATAACTAAATAATTCACTTTTTTAGAAACAGTATCTGTACAAAAACCACCATGATCTACAACAGTTTGTGCCACTTCTTTTCTTGTGCCAGCTTTTAATTTTCCAGTGAAAACAAAAGTTTTGTTAAAAAACGGACTATTTTCATCTATTACTTGTAGATTTGGAGAAAGATCTTTCAAACTAGAGCGGGAATAACTACGCTTTTTTTTGAATGAATTAATAAAAGCATCCTTATCATTAACAAGTGTTAAAAAGTTAGAATAACATTGATATGAAAGTTCACACCCAGAATTTGCTCTATGATATTTTTCCTTTTTAATATTGAAATAATCACAGATATCAGGCATTCTATGATGTGGAAGGTCTGGAAGAAGTTTTCTGGCATATCTTAATGTGTCAATATAGTCATTAGTAAAAGGTTTATTAAGATAGTGTAATGAGGAATCGTATAAAAAGTTGATATCAAAGTTTACACAATGCCCTACAACAACATCATTTCCAATAAAAGAGAAAAAATCTGTAAGAACTTCTTTTGGAGAAGGAGCATCTAACAACATTTCATTTGTAATACCAGTTAAATCATGTAAATATTCATCAATGCAATTAGTGATATTAGGATTAATTAATGAAGAAAATTCATCAATTTTCTTTCCGTCTGAATATTTGTGTGCAGCTACTTCAATAATTGAATCATCAATAAAAGCATAACCTGTAACAACAATATCGATAACAACAAAATTATCTGGGAACGCAACAATGCTTTTACCTTTATCTTTTCTAATATTTTCCATAATAAAACCTCCTAAATTATGTATTTTAGTAAAGTTCAAAAACATCCAATTTTAGCTTAAACAACAATAAAAAATATAAAGAGACAATTTGATTTTGTAAAGATATTTTTATATAAGACAGCACCCAACAATAAAAAATGGGAAGGTGATGCCTTATTTTAGTACAATATTTACATATTGAAGATAAAACATATATATATGCTATTTATTACAGAAACGAAAATGTCTTAATTTACAACACTAGTTTTGCAGGCGACTGTAAGCTTTATATTTTAAAATAATATGATTTTGTTGGGTGCTTTTAAACAATATTTTTATTTTCGTGAGAATTTTCAACAGATGAATACATTTGTATTAGTTCTTCTGATGTATCAGGAAT
>CAMWUK010000158.1 GCA_947177415.1 uncultured Clostridiaceae bacterium | reverse complement strand
CCATTAGCATTTCTGGAAGGTCACACCAATTTTTTGCTGCATAGGCTCTTTCTCTTCCCTGAACGTCATTCTTCCAACCTACTTTTTCTCCTGTTGTCCGAAAACCATGTCCCATATTGAGTTTGATGTAAAAATTCAAAGCTGCTTCAAATTTGTCTTCCGGATTCTCTTTGTATGCTTTTTCATATACTTCTCTTGAATATGGAGTAAGATAAATTAATCTGGCCAACTTTTCTGGATCCGTTTTTATGCATTCAAACAGATTTACCACTCTTCCATCTAAGTCATTTACCGTTTCTATATTTGACCTCTGCTTGTTAAAGAGAACCGCCCCACTTCCAAAGAACGGTTCTAAATAACTATGATGTTCTGGAAAGAAATTGATTATCCAGTTTGCAATGGACCATTTACTTCCTGGGTATTTCATGATTGCTCTAATTTTACTCACCTTCTTTGTATGGTTCTGGTAACTGCTGCCATGCAGTTACGTTTCCCCAATCTAATTTAATACCACACTCATCACAAAATTTTTGATAGCTTTTTACGATATTTCCACATTCACACATCCCTTCTCTACATCCAATTCCGATATTTTCTCCTAAATACTTAGGCTCGCAATGCCTTCTGATCATTTTTCTTGCTTCTCTACACTCTTCTATTGTGCCGATTTCTTGATATTTTTTCCATTCGCTAATTACGGCATAGTATTTAGCAGCTTCTATAGCTGATAATTCATCTGCTATTGCTTTATCTTCTTTTAATTCCTCGACTGTACCAACTTTTTGATATTGTCTCAAATCACTTAATACTTCAACATAGTTACTTTTCATATCTGTAAGAAATTCAATTGTGCCAAGTTCTCTATATTTTTGTATTTCTTTGAGTGCATCTGTGGCTACATTAAAGGCATTTGATATTTTTTCTGGCTGAAAATAGTCCTCTTTTAGCCCTTTCAAATATTCAATCGCTTCATTCTCTGTCATAGTTCCACTCCTCTCTAATCATATCTTTCAAATTTCTTCGCAAATTTGCAGGAACTTGAATAACTGTTACCAGCATTTCATTGCAAAATATGTATGCCTTATCACCATAAATCCTTATATTATTTGCTTTTTTATTCTTGAAATATAAGCTTGTAACCCACTTATTCAGTTTTCCTTTTGTTTGTTTATGGGTTATGCCATCTTTAAAAGCTTTCTGTGCCATTCTGTCCTGTGATTTTATATTGAATCCGCAACGTTCTTTTAACCTTTTCTTAGCATGTTTTGATATTTGCATAAAATCATTTCCTTTCAAATATCCTTACTTTTTGGATTCGTCAAGTAAATCATCTGCATTTTCTTTCATGAATTGACTTACTTTAATGTATCCTTCTGTATTATTTTTTTCATCAAAACCCCTAAATTTAACCCTTGCCGGATATGCTTCTAATACATTACCTTTTTCATCAACATTACATACAATAGCCCATCCAAAAACATGAAGAATCATATTTGCAAACCATAACATTCCTGATTCTCTAAACTCTTTCCACGATTTTCTATTACACATTTTTTTATGCCTCCTTTCTATAGTTCCAAGAAACTCCATTTACTGTATATTAAGTCTTTTTCATTCCAATCTGGATAACAGCTTTTTAAGTAGTCTCTAAAGATTTCTAGCATTTCTTTTCTGTTGCCTTTGTTACCATTATCTAACATATCATGATGCCACTGGCAACCAACCGCTCCATTTTGTGGTATGCCCTTTCCATTTTTGCTTCTGGGTATATAGTGCATTATTGATTTTGTGGCTAGTCCCATCCAGCCAGCTCCATCCATTCTGTAATTTGTCTTGCAAAAAATACATTCGCAATTATCCCTGTCCGCAATCTCTTTTCTTGCTTCTAGGGAAAACTCTCTTGCTTTCGCCTGCTTTGATTTCTTCACTCTGCATCACGCACCTTTCCCGTCCTCAAAACAGATAATGAGTTTTTCTTCTACTGCTTTGTTAAATTCCTGTTTTGCTATATTGCATTTCTGCCATCCATCCATCATAAAAATTACATCACAACGTGATATTAAGTTCAACCGCACCACATTTTTTCCTCTTTTACTCACACTTAATACCCAGCTTTGTTTCTCTCCTTCTTGCCCGTCAATTACTTCATGTCCATTTTTCTCTAATACAGCTTTTACCTGCTTTCTTTTTTCTGGTTCCTCTGAACCACTAATGTAAATTCTCATTTTTACCCTGCCTTTCTATAAAAATTAACTGCTGCCATTTTTCTTTTAATTAACTTGACTTCGTATTTAGTATTTATCATGCTTTGAGCTGTTTTTTCTCTACATTTTTCAATTTCATACTGAATCGCCGTCCCTTTTAGTATTTATCACGCTTTGCAACGTTTTTTTCTCTTTTTTTCTGCTTTTTGTTCTTAAATTGCTGTCGCATTTAGTCTTTATCAACGTTTCAGCGATTTTTAGTAGAGTTATCCACATTTCTTCCACATTTACCAACCTCCAGCCCTTTTAATTTTCATTCTGGCTTCTTCCCATTCCTTTATGAAATGAAAAATATACTCTGTGGTAAATTGTGTAGATGCCCTATTTTTTCTGTACTCATAAAGTTCTACTGCTTTTTGGTATCTTTCCAGTTCTTCTATTGACATTTCATCTTTCGGGATTCCTATTTTACATCTCATTTTAACCATTCCTTTCTTTGTCTGTTTCAAACTTTAGCCAGTTGTAATATTCGTTTGGCTCTTTTACTTTGAATTCTACTTCATGCCCTTTTAGGGCATAGTAAAGCTGTCTCCATTCTGATGCATTGGCTATCTCTGTACCTTTTGCGTTTTTCCAGTCCTGCCACACCCACTTTTCTATCCAATTTGTATATCCGGTTGCTAAATAAGAGGATTCTGTGTAAATAGTCAGATGGCAGTTTTCTTTTAATCTTTCCACGGCATGCAATGCCGCCAAAATATTTCCTTGGTTTTCCGTCCCGAAAAAATGTTCCACTTTTGTTCCTGTCGCTTTTCCTTTTTCCGTGACAAATTCCAGAACATACCCAAAACTGCCCTCACCTGTTTTCTTTGTGCAGGATACAGCTGTATAGATATTTACTTCCTTCACTTCTTCCTCCTCCCATCTTTTATACGGTATTCGATATAATGATAGTAAGACCTTCCAGTGTAAGGATTAACTCCTTTTTGAATACTATCTTTATCAATGTAAAATCCTTTTGTCGGCTTCGGACCTTCTGTTAGAATTTTTCTCATAGTTCTTCTTTTGAATTTTTTTACCTTTGGTTTTGGTTTTTTCAGATTTCTGGATGGAGAATACTTTTTTAGTTTTTTCTGCTCCTTTTCAGGAAAGAGGGACAACTGTTCATACTGCTCTTCTTCATATCCTTTTACCATGTAGCTTGCCAAGGCTGCATATCCACCCTGCTCATAAATGGTCTGGTAGTTTACCCTGCCATGCTTCCATTTTTCCTGTATCAATAAATCAGTATTTCCATTTGGCAATCTATTTGTGATAATATGAATATGTATTCCACCCTTTGAACCAATTTCTATCCGGTAGATGTATTTCAGTTCCGTTCCTGCTTTTTTATATGCCCTTCTCATGCTTTTAATAAAGTTTCTCATATCTTTTTCTACCCGTTTTATAGTTGGATGACTTCCTTGTGGGTATTTTAGAGTGTTTAGTAAGTCTCCCGGCTTAAAATTTTCCTTTATCAATCTTCTGACATATTTTTCTCTATTTCTCTGATTCTGTTTTGCAATCTCCTCTTTCGTTACTTTCCTTTTCGGACTCCTCTTTTCTCCTTTTGCTCCATAATTTCCTACCCATGACATTTCATGTTCAATAGAACTATAGTATTCATATATTTTTTCTTCGTATGCCATGCTTATACCCTCCTGTGTGTCTAACTTTAATATATTTAGATTGTTATGAAAGGGCATTTTAAAAGCCCATTTTGTTTGACAAATCAGGCTTGCTGTGCTATACTATATACATAGTAGTTTTTGTTTGCACAGCAAACCTCGCACTGACATACCGTCAATATGTCAGTGCCTTTTTTTCTAGCCCAAGAAAGTATTTCTAATTTCCATTTTTTTCCTGTGCTTGTCTCATAATACACATTTCCAGAATCATCTTTGAAATATTCATATACTTCTCCATTCCGTTGCTCCTCTGCCACTTTTTTAGCGTTATTGGGTGGTGTCAGTCCCCGGAACGTCCAAGCTTCTTTTCGAAGTTCTTCTATACTCATTCAACTTTTACCTCTTCTACACTTTTTAGTTCCTTTGGGATACTTAAGCGTATGCCATTCATCTATTTTCTTAAAATTTGCTTTCAGCAATCTTCTTGTTTTATTTTCTTTATCTGTCATTTTACTGTTCGTCTCCTTCCGCTCTTTTTACTATAAAGTACAAGTTCCTCGTCTGATTCGCTGACTACCAGCCAGTTCCTCCAATCAAGTCCTGCATCCACAATTTTCTTTTTTTGTACCCTTGTGGGCTTTCTTAGATTTCTCATTGCTTATTCTCCTCTTTTTTCCATCTACCTTGTGCCAAATCGTATCCTTTTTTAAACAAAGCTGCAACCACAATAGTCTTTGCTGCTTTGTCCCTGATTTCAAGATATTCATTCTTTTTCTGTTCATTTCGCTTGTTTAATGGCTTTTCTACTTCGTCTATGTACAAGTTGTCATATTTTACATAGATTTCCTCTAATAACTTGCCATTTTCAAGTTCTTTCTCTATTGTTTCTTGTATCTTATCTGTACTCATAACATCCACTTCCCTTCAAAAAGAAAATTATGCTTTTTTTCTAAACTCAGTTATTTTTTCGCCTTCGGTAATTTCGCCTGTCTCTTCATCTATTTGTGGCTCCTTTGGTTCTGGAACATTCTGTAATACTCATTTGTTTATTTCCATATTCTTGAGCGTAAATTTCCCCAGTCCTCCAATCTTTGCCCATCTCAAAACATGTTTCCATTTTTTTCTCACTTGCTAACTTCTTTTTGACCTGTATATCACAAATACAATAATTTCTATCCTCATTTTGTGAGAATGTTAATTTTATTGTTATTTCTCTCTTGTCTTTCCATGGAGTTTTTGGATCTCTCATGTTTTTTACTACATCTTCCATTGCAGCTTGTACTTTTTCTTGCAATTCACCGCCAGCAAACTGTTCCAAATTGATTTTTACCACTGTATCACTCCTTTCTATGCTGACTTTTTATCTTTGTCTTTTGGTGTAACTTTAACAGTTACTTGAACACCTTCACGTTGCGAAATTAAGTTTGCAATGGTCTGGAACCAACGCTCTACGTCAAAGGTGCCTTCGATTTTTACTCCTTCAATTTGCATAGGCTCACCCCACTTTCAAATCTGCTATTCTCTGGTAGATTTCTTCACTTCTCTTTTCGTAAGCTGCTTTACTTATTGAATGCCTATTGAAATATGCATCTCTTATAAGTTCATCAATACAACTTAATTCAAAGGCGTTCTTCGCTTCTTTGATTTGTTGTTTGTAGTTCTTCATCTTATTTTTCTCCTTCTCAAAGCGTGCCACCTGCTATTGTGGCACGCTTTAGTTTTCTCTTATTTTTTATTTAATTTGTTCTTTATAAGCCTGCGTATGTAGTCTATCTCTTACTATTTTTGTTACTTCCCAAGCATCCGAAAAGCTGCATTTGCAGTTTTCAAAGTAATTGATGATATTATCAGCAATCACGTCACGAGGAACGAATGTATGTTCATCCACATAATTTATTTGTATCTCACTCAAACTTTTTTCTGCTTCTTCTTTTACTTTTTCCAAATTTTCTTTTTCTGGAAGGTATTCTAATAGGCTTGATGCACAATCACAATATGTAGGCATTTGACTATACGAATTAAGTACCTCAATCACACCTAATATGTATCCTTTTTGGCTTGAGAGGTTTGCCATCTTCATATCATCCACACACTCTTTTGTATTTTCTAAATACCTTCTCACAGCTTCTTGTACTATTTCATCCAGTTCCTTAAATGTACTATCCTTTTCATTACTCATGTTTTTTACCTTCCTTTCCTATAAATTGTGAAACATCAAACATTGAATTACTTTCCCCAACAACTTTTGGAAGTTCTCCATTCCATTTTTCAAGCATCATTTGTAAGAAAATATCATCTGATAATGATTTTCTTAGCAGTTCATTTGCATCTGCTTCACCTTTTGCCTCTATTTTCTTTGCTTCTGCCTTTGCCTGTGCCTGCTCAATTGCTTTCTGGTTTTCAATTTGCTGCTTTTCATAAGCTAGTTGTGCCTTTTGCTTTTCGGCAACAGCTTTGTTATAACTTTTGTCAAAGTCCGCATTCGCAATTACAACCTTATTCACCGTAATGGTTTCTTTTCCGTACTTACTATCAAGTGATTCCTGTATATTTTTCATAGATAAAGGCTCTATTTTACCTCTGTTTGTTGCATCTTCGTCCGTTAATTCCTTACTGCTTGCCTTGATTGCTGAAGCAACCAGCGATTGAGTGACAAGAGACTCTTCATAATTTGAAATATTGGCATAGATCCAAGCAGACTTATCTTTATTAATCTGATATGTAACTGTTACCTTGTCATAATAAATTGCTGTTCTGTTTAAGGTTTCGCTCCATATCTTGCCTTTGAAAGTAATGTCTTGCTGCTTGTTATTAACCTTTTCAATGCTTTCTACAAATGGAATATGAAAATTGAATCCGTTCGGAACTGTTTGTTCGTTCACTTGTCCAAATAGGGTGCGAACACCTGTGTATCCAGTTTGTATGATTGTAAAACTGAAAGCAAATATCATTATCACAATTCCAGCAATTGACCCCAAAATATGTAACTTTTTACTTTTGTATTCCGGGTATGACACACGCTCCTCTCGTGTCATACATTTACTTTTTAGGTAGTCTTCTTTCTTTTGTTCGTATGAATCCCACTTTGCTATCTCAAATCCTATGCCTGCAACAACTACTACTAATCCAATAATAAAAATAACTATGTTTAACATTAAAAAAATCCTCCTTTTAACTCAATTCTTTTATTTTTAGTCCAAGTTCCCCAAGCTCCACTACCATTCTTGCTTTTATCAGTTCCGCAAGTGCTGTTATCATGTCAGCTTTAATCATCCCAGGACCTTTCTCGCCTTCAATAATGTAATCTTCTATTACTTCTATTGTTTTATCTAATTTTTCAGTGTTCATGCTTTCAGCCACCCCCTTTCTAAATCTCTACTACGAAACGAATTTTCAAAAGTGGCTCTTTGTTTCGTAGTTTTTTTAGTTTTTCTACAATTTCTGGTATTAGTTCCATTTCTTTGTAGCCTTGAATATTAATTTCAATTTCAATTGGTTGCTTCGCTTCTTAATTACCTCCTTTCAAGTGTTTGCATCATTTAGAGAATGAATATCTTCAAATGTTGTAATATTGTTATATTTCTGAATCCTGTAGCTGATTTCTTGATTTAGCCAACTCGGCAATAACTTAATCTGTTTTAATGAAAGGTGTCTTACCTTCTCATTTTCCAAAATTGCGGTTACGATACCTCGTAATTCTTCTTTTTCGTCTACTTCTCTTTCTTCTTCTTTGGTTTCTTTCTCTTCTAATCCATCAAGTTCATCTATGATTCCTTTTGCAACACTATCATCTATGCTTTTTAACAGTTGATTTGCTCTTTCAAACTCACCCTGTTCCATTAAATAAATGGCTTCCTCTTCCTGTTCTGTCCTTCTGTCCAATTCTTCCTGCATCTTATTTATTAGCATTGCTTTCTTTTCTGATTTTGTCATGTCTTTTCACCTCTTTCTAAGCTGTTTGCTTATCTTTCATGTATCTTGCACCTTGAAAGAAAGCCATCATTTCTTTTATTTGCTCTTCGTTTAGTTCATTTAAAAAACTAACTACTTCTCTTGTTTCTGGTTCATGTCTTGCTTCTAACACTAAGTTAGTCTTTTTTGCTTCCATGGCAACCGCCCCCCTTTCTTTTAAAAGAAATGTTTGTTTGCTATTTTATTTTTTTAGTCAATATTCTTGTTTTTCTTCCTTTTTTCTCCTATAATTTATATATCAGCTCTGCCAAGCTGAAATAATTTGAAAGGAGAAATATATCATGTGTGACATTAAATATGAAGAATTAGAAGAAATACAAGTAACTGCTGCTTACACACTTTTTCGTGCTTTAAAAGAAAACAAAAATATTCGTGATATCGAAGACTTTTGGAACTTTTATGAAGACAGAAAAAATGATTTTAGAAACAATCGGAATTGTGGTCATTCATCAATTGAGCGACAGTAATACTAACACACATTCCTTTTAATTCATGGCTAACCATTCCAAGAACATCTTCTGATTCTGCTATGGTTAGCTTTTTTCTTCAAATAATTTCATAATTGTTTTAGCAGTATCTTTTTGTAACTCTTGTCTTTCCAAGCGTTCAATTCTTCTCTTTGTTGATTCATCCACCTTTCTCACCTCCTCTTTTATTCAAAAGCACTTGTTTATTTGTTGCTTATAGTTACATTATAGTAACGTAATGTAACTTTGTCAACATCTTTTTGTTACTATACGCAACTTTTTATTGACTTCTACTTTTATTCATGATATTCTTATAGTAGAAATATTAATGTTGAAAGGGGTTTTGGCATGTATGCGATTGCATTTGATTTAAAGATTGACGATTTAAAAAAGAACTATGGTGACCCTTATAATGGTGCCTATGATGAAATCCGCCAGGAACTTGAAGTTTTAGGTTTTGAGTGGACACAAGGAAGTGTTTACATTAATTCTGACAATGCAAACAGCTTAACAACTGTTTATAAAGCGATAAATCGACTTTCTCAAATTGGCTGGTTCAAAAAAAGTGTTCGTGATATCAGGGCTTTTAAAGTTGAAGATTGGTCTGACTTTACAGAAATTGTAAAAAGTTAAATAAGAATAGTGAGCAATCACTATTCTTATTTTATAAAGAAACGAGGTGATAAGAGAATGAATGAAAGAGTTAAAGAATTGCGAAAATCTTTAGGACTTACTCTTGAAAAATTTGGAGAAAAAGTTGGAGTTACAAAGACAACTATTAGCAGAATTGAAAAAGGTACTAATAATGTAACCGAACAAATGTTTAAATCTATTTGCCGTGAATTCAATGTAAGAGAAGAGTGGCTTAGAACTGGTGAAAAACCTATGCTAATAGAATCTGATACATTTAGTTTAGATGAATTTTTAAGTAGACATAATGTAGTAGATGATTTAGAAATAGAGTTTATTAAACTATATTTTGAATTAGATGAAAGCACAAGAAAAGACATCATTAATAAATTTAAAAAGAAATTTAAAAAGAAATCGCTTGTTGATAATATTCCTGATAC
>CAMWUK010000157.1 GCA_947177415.1 uncultured Clostridiaceae bacterium | reverse complement strand
AATAAACGCCTGTGGAGATAGTAGGTTGCGAGGTCTGCGAAGCAGGAAGCCCATTAGCTTTAGACAATGGGTAGTTCACCGGATGAATGAAAAGCTATAAGAAGGTAGTTGAAAAAATAGAACTTGCATTCGATTGTTAAATTTTGTATAATAAGTACATGAGTAATAGTGATTAGATTTTATTTATAAGTATGCCTGTATAATAGGAATGTTGGTTTTAAAGAAAAATTTGTTTGAGTTGCCTATATCAAGATAGCAGGCGTATGGAATATCTATTTGAAAGGAGAATGTATATGTTGTATATGTATAAGAGCAAAAAATATAGTTATGAGTACGAAGAATTTGAAGAAGGTGATAAATCTGCCAAAACAATGGTTGCTGATATTTTAGCAGATCCGGAATTTCCAGCATTAGAAGAGGTTATAATTGGAGATTGGGGAGATCCATGGGAGAGTAATGCACAAGATATAATAGATGATATCATAGAGAACAAAGAACAATTTTCCCATATCAAAAGTCTTTTTATTGGAGATATGGATTCTGAAGAATGTGAGGTTTCTTGGATTAATCAAGGAAATTATGAAAACTTGTTTGGTGCTATGCCACAGTTAGAAAGTTTAACCATACAGGGAAGTAACGATTTGGAGCTTGGAAAGGTAGAAGCACCGAATTTACAGTCTTTGGAGATTATTTGTGGCGGATTACCAGAAGAAGTGATTCAAAGTGTTCGTGATGCAAAACTTCCAGCACTGGAATCTCTAACCCTATACATAGGTGTAGAGGATTATGGTTTTGATGGAACTATTAAAGATATTGAAGAATTATTGGAGAAGTCTGACTTCCCAGCCCTAGAGAATCTGGCTATTGTAGATAGTGAGATTCAGGATGAGATTTGTAAGGCAGTACTGGATTCCAAATATATGAAACAGATTAACCGCTTGGAGTTATCCATGGGTACTCTTACAGACAAGGGTGGACAGCTTTTGTTGGATAAGCTGCCAGAATTTCCGAATGTAGAGTGTCTGGATGTACACTATCATTATCTTTCTGATGAAATGATGGAGAAACTGGAAGCATTACCAATTGAGGTTAATACTGATGAACAAGAAGAACCGGATGAAGATGACGATGAGACATATTATTATGCAATGTTGACAGAATAGGGAACAATGTGGTGAAAGACAAGAATGGCATCAGGGGATTTGGCAAGAAAGGAGAACCAATATATGTATAAGAGCAAAAAATATAGTTATGAGTACGAAGAAATTGAAGAAGGAGACAAATCTGCCAAAACAATGGTTGCTGATATTTTAGCAGATCCGGAATTTCCAGCATTAGAAGAGGTTATAATTGGAGATTGGGGAGATCCATGGGAGAGTAATGCACAAGATATAATAGATGATATCATAGAGAACAAAGAACAATTTTCCCATATCAAAAGTCTTTTTATTGGAGATATGGATTCTGAAGAATGTGAGGTTTCTTGGATTAATCAAGGAAATTATGAAAACTTGTTTGGTGCTATGCCACAGTTAGAAAGTTTAACCATACAGGGAAGTAACGATTTGGAGCTTGGAAAGGTAGAAGCACCGAATTTACAGTCTTTGGAGATTATTTGTGGCGGATTACCAGAAGAAGTGATTCAAAGTGTTCGTGATGCAAAACTTCCAGCACTGGAATCTCTAACCCTATACATAGGTGTAGAGGATTATGGTTTTGATGGAACTATTAAAGATATTGAAGAATTATTGGAGAAGTCTGACTTCCCAGCCCTAGAGAATCTGGCTATTGTAGATAGTGAGATTCAGGATGAGATTTGTAAGGCAGTACTGGATTCCAAATATATGAAACAGATTAACCGCTTGGAGTTATCCATGGGTACTCTTACAGACAAGGGTGGACAGCTTTTGCTGGATAAGCTGCCAGAATTTCCGAATGTAGAGTGTCTGGATGTACACTATCATTTTCTTTCCGATGAAATGATGGAGAAATTAGAAGCATTACCAATTGAAGTAGATACAGATGAGCAGGAAACACCTAGCAAATGGCGTGATGAGATATATTATACTCCAATGCTGACAGAATAGGGAGAATGTGGTGAACGATAGGAAAATTATTTTAATTGGAGAACCAGATAGCAAAAGAACAGAATTCTTTATAAAAGCAGGCAATAAACAACGTATTACCGTAAATTTTTTTTCGTGGTCTGATTGGAGAAATCAGGATATGGAGGGTGGGTTTGTGAAAATTGACCCACCCTCTTTTGCAGAATACAATATTTTGACTTTGACAGAAAAAATAAAAGAGTATCAGGAGCAACTCCAAGAGTTGGAAGAAATGGGGAAAGAAAAAGGGATATGTTTTTTGAATCCTCCTTCTGCTATTTTACAGTTGCTGGATAAGGTGGCTTGCAAAGAAAAACTTCAAGAACACAATATTCCAGTTACTACTATGATAGGGAAGAATCCAAAGAATTTTCAGGAATTAAAAGCAATCATGAAAGAAAAGAAATGCTGGTCTGTTTTTCTTAAACCAGTGTATGGCTCAGGGGCAGCAGGAATTTTAGCACTTTCTATGCAGCCAGTTACAGGTAAGCTGGCTGCATATACGGCAGTTTGTGTAGAACAGAACCGTTTACTGCAACAAAAGAAAATTAGAAAGATAACCAAAGAAAGAGAAATTGACGAAATTGTCAATGCGGTTACATCTTTAGATACTATTGTAGAACGGTGGTATCCTAAAGCTGGAATTAACAAAGAATCTTTTGATTTCCGGGTGTTATGGCAATTTGACCGGATGGAGTTTATTGTGGCGAGAAAATCTGCATCACCAATTACCAATCTTCATTTGAATAATGGTGCAATTTCATTGGAAGAGCTTTTTAAAACACAAGCCTCTTGGAATCATAATGATACTTTAAAAGAGATGGAAGAGTTATGCCGGAATGCAATGGCAGTTTTTCCACAAGTGCAGATGGCAGGGTTAGATGTTATGTTGGACAGAAAAACAGGAAAACCACGGATTATTGAAATGAATGGACAAGGTGATTTATTGTATCAGGATATCTATGGAGAAAATCAGATATATACCAGCCAGATTGCATATATGCAAAGCAAGCTGCAAGTATCTAAGGTTAAGAAAGAAGGATAATAATGTGATGGAGAAAGACAGCAGCAAAGAATGGATCCATGTGGATATGAATCAGATTATAGGAAGTCATCATATTCTCTTTTTGTGTTTGGATGCACTCCGGTATGATGTAGCAAAAGAGGAGGAAGAACTAGGAAATACACCTACCCTAAATCAATATGGGGTATGGCAGAAGTGTCAGGCAGTGGGGAATTTTACCTATCCAGCCCATCAGGGAATGTTTGCAGGTTTTTTTCCTTGTTATGCGGATGCGAAACAACACAAAGAACGTATCCAGTTGTTTTTTCCAGAGAATGTGGGAATGGGACGAAAGGCACCAAAGGGAGCATACGGATTTTCTCAAGGAACTTTTGTGGAGGCATTAGCAGAGGAAGGGTATGAAACCTGCTGTATTGGCGGGGTTTCTTTTTTTGATAAACGCTCTGGCTTAGGGAAGATATTTCCAAGCTATTTTACCCATAGTTTCTGGAATCCTTCCTATTCACCAATGGTAGCGGATAGCACTAGAAATCAGATTGACTTTGCAAAGAAGTGGCTAGAAAAAATTCCTTTAGAGAACAAAGTTTTTATGTATCTTAATATTTCTGCCATCCATTACCCTAATTATTTTTATCCCGATCTGGAACAGAATCCCGATAAAGTAATACAACCAAATAGAGGATGGAAGAAAGATAACAGGGAAAGCCATGGAGCTGCACTTCGTTATGTAGATAAAGAATTAGCCCCACTTTTTGAGGCATTCAAACAAAAAGGAGACACGTTTGTAATCTGCTGCTCCGATCATGGAACCTGTTATGGAGAGGATGGTTGTTTTTCCCATGGAATTAACCATCCAATAGTAAATACCATACCATATAAACACTTTCATTTATAGTGGTGTCCCACTTGTAGGACATGGAGTTTGTAATTACATATTATAAATATGTAAGAGTTTAGCTGGATTCATTCATAAAGTGCCAAGATATACACATTGACTAAAAATATTCTTTTCGGTTGGACACTTTATTCATGAATGGCGTTAAGCACATAAAAATATTTAGAAGGGGAGAAGAAGTTGAAGAATGTAGAGATTTATCAGCAATATATGTATAGTTATCCTCATAAAACCGCATATCGTACCTTGGAAGATGTGGATATACGGGATTATCTGCCACGGTTACAAGAGAAAACAGAGAATAGTCTCTATTTTCATATTCCCTTTTGTCAGGCTAAATGTGGCTACTGTAATTTATTTTCGGTAACTGGAAAAAAAACAGATTATGTGGACGCTTATCTGGATAGGATGGAAAAGCAAGTGGAACAGTATTCCTTAAAACCATACATTTTTTCGGATGTAACAATAGGAGGGGGAACACCTCTGTATTTGAGTGAAAGACAACTGGAACGGTTATTTTGTATAATAGAAGATGTTATGGGAAAAAGAGAATATCCGGTTATTATGGAGACCTCTCCCAACCAAACTACAGAAGAAAAGCTGGTGATTGCAAAAGAAAGAGGAACAAAGAGAATTAGTCTTGGTATTCAGAGTTTTCGGGAAGAGGAGTTAAAACGACTATACAGGATACATTCTCCTAATCGGGCGAGGGATGCCATTAAAGCTATTAAAAAGCAAAATTTTTCTTGTATGAATTTGGATTTTATTTATGGAATACCAGAACAAACAAAAGAATCCTTGAAAGAAACCTTAAAAGAAGGCGTTTCTTATGAACCAGAAGAACTTTTCGTTTATCCACTGTATATTAAGAATGGAACATTACTAAAAGACAAACAGGGCAAAAGAGCGGAAAATACCCGCATGATGTATGATTTGGTTTGTGAGTATTTAAGCCAAAAAGGCTATGTTCAGTATTCCATGCGGCGTTTTGTAAGAAAAGATTATGTACCACTGGCACCAGCCGAGGAATGTGGATTTGGAAATACTCTTTCTATTGGATGTGGTGGAAGAAGTTATCTTGGAAATTTTCATTTTTGTACTCCATACTATGTCCGTCAGAAGGATTGTAAAAAACAGTTAGATGTGTATCTTTCCACAGAAGATTACCGCAAAATTACCCATGGATTTTTCCTTGACAAAGGAGAAGAAAAAAGACGGTATATTATAAAAAATTTATTGTTTATCAGTGGATTAGATAAAGAAAATTATAAACAGAACTTTGGAGAAGACTTAGAAAAAGAATTTAACTTACTAAATATTTGGAAAGAAAAGGGATATGTTAAGGAAAAGAAAAACAAGTACATGCTTACCAGTGAGGGCATGGCATTATCCGATTATCTTGGACCACAACTGATTTCTCCAGAGGTGAAGGGAAGGATGCAGGAATGGGAAAGCAGATTTTTTACAGGGGATATCTGACATCCTGCAATTATTCCTGTGGGTATTGTCCTTTTTCCAAACGGAAAATGACACAAAGGCAAAAGGAGCGGGATAAGGAAGCCTTATGGAAATTTATAGCACAAATGGAGCAGGAGAATACGAAACATGCAGTACAGATTGTTCCTTATGGAGAAGCATTAGTCCATGAATACTATTGGCATGCTATGGCGAAACTTAGTCAGATTACATTACTGGAATATATAGGATGTCAGACAAATTTTAGTTTTCCAGTGGAAAAGATGCTGGGGATTTATGAGAAATATCAAGGAAAAAAAGAAAAACTTCGTCTATGGTGTACCTTTCATCCTTCTATGACAACCATAGAACGGTTTGTAGAACAATGCCAAAAGCTGGAATTGGTAGGGATTGCATTTTCTGTAGGAATGGTGGGAAATCCCAAAGAGATTCCAAAACTTTTGGAACTACGGAAACAATTGCCGGATTCCATCTATGTCTGGGTCAATAAAATGGATGGAAGAAAGGGAAATTATACAGCAAAGGAAATAGAAATTTTCCAAAATGTAGACCCTTATTTTTCGCTTCAAATGGAGCATAGAAAGGCAGATTTGCAAAAATGCCGGAAGTCTGTTTTTTGTGAGGCAGATGGTAGCCAGTATTTTTGCAATCTTCATGCAGCAAGTAAAGGAAAAGCCGTAGGAAATGGATGTGGCAGACGGGAATGTAATTGTTATCTGGCATACAGCAACCGGACAGATATAGAGGAATTGTTATTTTTTCAACCATATCCCGCATTTCGGATTCCTGTTTATCCGAAAGTCATTTTTTTGGATGTAGATGGAACGATTGTGCCAGAAGGAGAAAGGGAATTATCAGATGCTATGGCAGAAAGGTTATATTGGCTTTCAAAAAAATGCAGGTTATTTTTAGCAACAGAACTTCCCTTTGGTGAGGCAATGAGAAAATGCAGGAAAATAAAAGATTATCTGTCTGGTGGTGTTTTTGCAGGAGGTGGACATATCCGGATTCAAGCAGAAAATAAAAAAATATGGGAGCAGATAATTCCCTTAACAAAAATACTTTCCTTAGAACAACAGAAAATTTTAGAAAGAAAATACCAATTAAAGGTTAGAATGTATGATAAGGAGAAACAAATATATCGCCAGACTTTAATTACAAGGAGAAAAGAAGGCTGGAAAGTAGGAGAATTAAAGCAGTTGCAGATAGAATTAAAAAGATTAGCCGAGGAACAGGAAGTATCCTATACTTTCCATCCAGAAAAAAGACATTTGGGAATTACTGGGACAAATGCAGATAAGAAAAATGGTGTACTTACTATTTGCCAAAGAGAAGGGATTGCACTGGAAGAAGGGGCGGCAGTAGGAAATTCGAAAGAGGATATGCCTATGTTGTCTTTATTTCCCCAATCGTATTTGAAGGAGCAAGAGTTGTTGTAACTATTCAGGTAGAAACACGCATTTACTGCGTGTTTCGTAAGAAAAAGTGAATTCTGGTTGTTCTAAGCCCTTCGCCGAAGGCGAATTTTTATGGGCTTAGAACGTAACTGTTCATGGTTCTGAACAGTTACGAGTTGTTAATCTATAAGTGAGATGGAAAAGAGGGAAAATGTATGTTTGGAATTGTGATAGGTGCAAGTAGCGAAAGTATTTTTGCCATTGGGGAGGCAAAAAAAATGGGACTTACAGTGCTTGCTTTTGACGGGGATAAGGAAGCACCAGGATTAGCAGCAGCAGATGAAGCTTATGTGGTGGATATTAGAAAGCCAGAGAAGATTTATGAAATTTTGGATCAAAAGAAAATTACTAGAGAAAATGGAATGATATTGCCTGTACCCATTGGAAGATATTTAATTAGTGCAGGGGCGGTAAATGACCATTATGGACTTGTGGGATTATCAGAAAAGTCCGCAAATTTCTGTACGGACAAATACTTGTTCCATCAGTTATTATCAGAGTCAGGGCTTAGAAATGCCGATTGCTGGTTGTTAAAATGTGGAGAAATTCCTAAAGAAGAACCGACATATCCTTCTATTGTGAAACCTAGATTTGGTGCAGGCAGCAGGGGAGTGTGGCAGATAGATAATAGGAAACAGTGGGAGGATTTTGTGAAACAAACCCCTATAGAGGAAGATTATGTGGTAGAAACACTGGCAGAGGGAACAGAGTATGGTGTGGATGCTATGGTAGTAAATGGAGAATTTAAGCTAGTTTTATTGCGGAAAAAAATGCTTACCCCACCACCAGCAAGACAATGTGTGGGATATTATTCTGTATTAGAGCCAGAAGAGAAAGAATGGAGAAAGATAGTTTGTGAGCATTTAGAGAATGTTTCCAAGGTACTTGGACTTACCAATACCATATTACATGCAGATATCATTCGCAGAAAGGGGAATTCGCCCTTTGTAATTGAGCTTTCCGCAAGACCTTCCGGTCACAGACTTCATGATGTATTTACTCCTTTGGTTACTGGAATAAATATGATAGAATGTTATATTCAACTAATACAAGGGAAATTAGATACTGTCAAAGAAAAAATAGAGAGTACAGAGAAAAATAAAGCAGGAGAAGAATTTTATCTGATACATTATTTTGATATGGAAGATTGTGAGGTTACGAAAATCCCAACAGAGGAAGAATTAAAGAAAAAATATCCTCTTGTGGGATATGAATGTCACTTGAATATGGGCTATCAAGGGAAAGTAGTGGATGGACATTCTGTAATGGGAAGGGGATATTTTATTCTGAAAGGAAAGAAGGAAGAAGAACTAATGGAACTTAGCAAAAGGTTTCTTAGCGAGTATGTTGGAGAGGAGAGAATAGCAAGATAACTTTACACTATTGAAGAATGGAGAGGGTAGGAGAGCATAAACATGACAGAGAAAGAGTTAGAACAATTTGGGGTAATCTCTAATCAGGTACCAAAAGAAGAATGGATAAAACCCAAAAGTGATAAAGTCACATTATATAATTTTAAAAAAGAAAAATTTAAAAAGTGTATATTAGGAATTGTACTTTTGTTTCTTCTTATTGTTGGAATTTCTGTGGGAATATTGCAATCAAGGACATTATCCCTGAAAGAGTTATCTGGAGCAAAGTATGATATAGGGAAATACATAAGTGGAGAAGCAACAGTTAGAACTAAAATAATAAAAACGGATTTTGGTGCATTAAATGGTGGCAATAAAAAGTGGAAATACTTTGTAGGAATTCCATACGGTAATCATAGGCGGTATGTATTGTTGTTGCTAGATGAGAACTCTTATAAGAAATATGAAATGCTTCCAGAGATTGATTTTGAGCAACCCAATTTGTTAAAGAATGAGGATGGAAATAGTGTAAAAATAGAGGGAAAAGTTCGGGATTTAACAGAAATTCCTCAAAATCTCGAATATTGGTGTGACTTATTGGGGATAACAGAGGAAATGATTTTGGATGATAATGGTATTGATTCACCAGAAAAACAGGAACAATTGTTAGAAGAAAGAATGTCAATGATTGTGTATATTGAACCCAAAGACATTGTGCAGGAAAAGTGCAAAATAATCATTATGGAGTCCGCATGTATTTTTATAATAATGGGGATTATTTTGTGGAAGAAACGTTTTAGTTTTTATGAAACTGTTGAGAGAATATAGTATTACAAAACAATATACGTTGATAAAAAGTGCATTCAGGCTCTGATACAAGAGTGTGGATGTACTTTTTTTGTATTAAGATGAGAATCCCACAATGAGAATTGACGTTTAAGACAAAATAATGGTCTTTTATGACATAAATGTAAAATAGATGAAAAAGAGGTGTATAATGAAAGACATAAACAAAAAAGTTGTAACTGTTCATAATTTCTAAATGGATTACTGCAATAGAAATAAACAAAGAAGTAGTATAAATTAATTTTAAATATATAAAAAAGGCTTGTAATAATAATAT
>CAMWUK010000156.1 GCA_947177415.1 uncultured Clostridiaceae bacterium | reverse complement strand
AAAGGTTTCGCCTAAAAGGCGAGGGTTTTAACCCCATTATACAGACAATAAAAATAAACAACTATATTTTTATAAACAAACGTAACAGTTCAGCCGAAGGCTAAACTGTTACGGAATTGGGCAAGCTTCGCATTATAAATTGTCCAATTCCAATCCTGTTTTAGTTTTTTTATGGTCTTGCACAGCGAAGTGTGCAAGACCTACCTGAACTGTTATAGACAAACTTCTTACAAGAACCAAGAAATCGCAGGGTCCTCCACTCCATTTGCCAGAAACGCTTCCCTTCGATCAAGACAAGTACCACAACAGCCACAAGGTTTTTCATTTCCTTCATAACAACTCCATGTCAATTCGTATGGTACTTTTAATTCCAATCCTTTCTTTACCACCTCTGCTTTTGTTGCCAAAATAAATGGTGCAAGCAGAGTAAGCTGCCCACCACTTCCTTCAAAAATGGCAGTCTTCATAGCATTTTGAAAAGCTTCACTGCAATCTGGATAAGCATTTCCTGCTGCATCATCTCTGTGAGCACCATAATAAATAACCTGACAATCTTTTGCTAATGCAATACTTGCAGCAGAAGATAAGAATAACCCGTTTCGGAATGGTACATAGGTCTCTACTGGTTTTCCCTCTGTTTTCTCTAACTGTTTTGCGTAGCTTTCCTTGGCAATCTCTTTCCCTGAATGTTCCAGCAAAGAACAGTTACTATAAGAAAAAATCTTTGCTAAATCCAGACATTCATGTTCTACCTTATAATATTCTGCTATTTTTTCTGCTGACTCTAGTTCTTTCTTATGTTTTTGTCCATAAGTAATGGATAAAGAAATCACATTTTCTCTTCCATACCCTTCCACTGCCATGGCAAGACAAGTGGTACTATCCACACCTCCACTGGACAAGACTAATGCTTTCATTATACCAACTCCTTTTACCAATTATCGTAATGTTTCAAAACCATGAATAGTTACCGATTATCTATCTTTTCCGGATAACAGTCATGTTCTATTAATCGTTTCCATGCCATCTCTTCCCATTTTGTTCCAGGTCTTCCATAATTACAATATGGATCAATAGAAATCCCCCCTCTTGGAAGGAATTTCCCCCAAACTTCAATATATTTCGGATTCATTAATTGAATCAAATCCTTCATAATAATATTCACACAGTCTTCATGAAAATCACCATGATTCCGAAAACTAAATAAATACAGCTTAAGGGATTTGCTCTCTACCATTTTTTCATCTGGTATATAAGAAATATATATCGTAGCAAAATCCGGCTGTCCGGTAATTGGACACAAGCTGGTAAATTCCGGACAATTGAATTTTACAAAATAATCATTTTCAGGATGTTTATTATCAAAAGTTTCTAACACCTCTGGGGCATAATCGGCAGGATATGCCACCTTCTGGTTTCCCAATAAAGTTAAATTCTTTGTCTGTTCACTCATAGTCTCTATCCTTTCTCATTCATTTATATTTATCCACTATAAAACTTAATTGTAACTGTTCATGTTCTGAACAGTTACAATTAAGTTTTAAACCAAGAAGGAGCCTCAACATCTGTGATGCTCCCTCTTTCCATTGTCTGTTACTTTATTTAGAAGAACTTTTATAAGTCTTATTGCCGACTTTCTTCTTAGCTTCTACTGAAACATAATAGGTCTTTGATGTGCTAATCTTTGCTCCCTTAAATTTTTTGAGAACATAAGAAGTTTTTGTTCCTTTCACAGATGCCACTTTCTTAAACAGTCCGTTCCGGTCTGTCTTTACATAAATATCATATCCTGTTGCTCCTGTTACCTTCTCCCAATCTATCTTGATCTTTCCGGATGTTGTTATATACTTTCCATATACATCTGGAACAATCCATTTTTCAGAAGTCCATGCACCATATTTCTTTTTGTCTCCTATCTTAATATAAGGACGTGCTTTGACTTTTGCACAGCTTCTACCAGATAAATCACTAATAACAATCCAATCAGAAGTACTCTCATAAGTTCCCAATAATTTATTCTTTGTATTGTAAACTTTAAACTGATACCCATTTGCATTTGTAACTTTATTGTAATCCAGCCACAAAGAAGAAGTCTTTTTATTATATGTATGCCAATAGTTTTTCTTAATCCCTGTTACCTTTCCAGGAACCGTTTTTACACTATAAACAGTATTATGCCATCCCCAAGCAACATAACCACTGGAAGACTTTCTGCCTGCACTTACTCTTATATAATCAGAAAATGTATCACTTAATCCCTTTATAGTATAAGTCAGTCCTTCTGTTGTTTCCTTATTGTTATTTCCGGAACCCTTCTCCAAACCATAACAATTTGCTCCTTCTACAGCATCCCATTTTAGGGTTACACTGGAGGTAGTTGAATCTGTCCATTGACAATTTGCAGGTGCAGTCGATGGTGCAGAAACTACATCTATTGGCATACTTTCTGCAGTAGTGCCATCTTTCGCAGTAGTAATCACTTTCAAATAATAAGTTTTTCCTGCCGAAATTCCATTATAAATATAGCAACTGTTTGATAAAGTATTTTTCATTTCATACCAGTTTTTCTGATCTTCTGACATTTGAACAGAGTATTGGCTATCATCCAAACCTCCTGTCCATTCCACCCCAATACCAGAAGAAGTACCTTCTGTTTGTGTAATGTTTGTTGCTGCTGTTGCTGCATTAACATCAATTTTCCCCATTAACGTAAACACTGCCGCAAGAGCTGTTGCTCCAATACCAATAGCTGTACTTTTCCAAATCCTGTTTTTCATTTTCTCCTCCTTATTTAACTTTATATACTTATCATAGTAACAATTATATTATCTTATAAATTGTAAAAATATTCAAGCCTATTCTTATTACTGTCCACACCTACAGTGCTGTTACTGTTCACAGTAATTATTCTGTCTCTTCCACTGGAGTTATCTTTCTGGCAATATAAGCAAATGGAGTATCTAACAGAGCAACGATTGCCTTAAATAAATATGTAGTAAGTAAAATGCTGATAAATACCTTTGTTGGATAACTTCCCCAAAATGCCAATGTGGTAAACACCACTGTATCGACAAGCTGGCTGACTAAAGTAGAACCATTGTTACGAAGCCACAAGTATTTTTCAGTATGTCCACATTTGTCCCAGATAAAATGATAAATTGCCACATCAATAGACTGGGATAATGCGTAACCAATTAAACTGGAAATAGCCACTCTTGGCACTAATCCAAATACCTGCTCTAAAGCTGGTGTAATCCAGTCACTTGCATTTGGTGTAAGATGCAAGGTTCCTTGTGTTCCTATAATCCAGAGAATCGTCACAGAAAGACCTATCCAAACTGCTTTTCTGGCACTTTTCTTTCCATGTTTTTCTGACAAAATGTCTGTAATCAAAAAAGTTGCCGCATACAACACATTCCCCGCAGTAGTGGACACACCAAAAATATCAACACATTTACACACTTGGATATTAGCTAGAATCGTACTAAACGCAGTAAATACATATAAGCCTGTTTTTCCAAACAATTTATACATACCAATTACTGCCACTAAATAGAATACAACAGATACAAAAAATAATACTTCATTCATGATTTTTACCTCGCTTTTCTTTTTCGAGGGTCTGTTATCGAAAATTTATGTAACGATAAAATAAAAAAAGACAGACTGAGTCTGCCTTGGACCCTAGTTTTGTTTAACGACAGGATGGATTGTCTTTCGACGCGAACTGTCGGATTCGATTGTATGTTACCGTTCACACCTGTGGTGCAAACAGTAACGGAATCCAGCCTATTTATAATTCGCCTTCGGCGAAAGGCTGGATTCTTCTCTACCACTACTTATTCTTACGTACTTTGCAGCAAGTGCAAAGTACTACCTGTGAACAGTAACGATTGTATCATTTTTCCAGATATGTGTCAATGCAATTTTTATCGAAACCGTTCTTCCAACTCCCTAAATTTATCCAAATGATATTGTACGGTTTCCAAAATCTGCCCACGACGGTTATCACTGATGGCACGGTTATGATTCTCCATAAGCTGCATTTTCAAGTCAAGTTCTTTCGTTGGAATTCCGGTCTCTATCAGCTCTACTTCCTTTAACATACGCATAGCATCATAATACCCAAGTGACATACGGTATAAAATATTATGGTGGGTAAAATCAATTGTTCCAGTAACAAAGTCTCCTAAGCTATGGCTTGGAGAAATCTCCAGATAATTCACCAGACCATCTTCATTTCTACCTATCCGGATATCCTTGGGTTTTAACTGTACCACAATAAGGTTTTCGATTCCTTGCCGGATAATTGGTGTAGCAGGTACATTATCCGCAAGACCTCCATCCCGATAAAACACTCCATTAATATCTACAGCATCATACACAACCGGAAGAGCAGAGCTGGCAAGTAGAATCTTCTTTATTTCTTCCTCTGTTTTCCCATTTAACAGACAATATTTTGCAACTGGTATACTATTTTCCATACTTGCTATGGTTGCAAATATTTTTTTAGAGTTGTGAATCACTTTTTGCAAATCGATTTCTTCTTCTAGTATTTTTAACAATCCTTCTCTGGAACAAATTCCTTCTTCTTTTGCCTTTTTAAGATATTCATTTAATGATATACTTCCCAAAAATTCCCCAAACACATTAAATTTCTCCTGCAATGTTTCCATGAGGTCTGTTCCTGTTGCCTGAACATCAAGGATTTCCGCCGGTTCAATTCCTTTCCAGACAGATTCCATGAGTGCAACATCTCCTTGTGCAAATAATGCCCCATTCAGTGCACCTATGGAACTTCCAGAGACTGCCACAATCTGTTCTTCTAAGCCATACTCAAAAATTGCTTTAAAAACACCAATCTGATAGGCTCCTTTTCCGCCACCCCCAGCCAGTACAAGCCCCCATTTTCTTTCCTTCATTATATATTTCCCCCTTCAAGCTAAATAAAATAATAGGTAATTGTTCAGGTACTGAATAGATACAATACTAGGCAACTGTCTATAAATATGGTAATACATCTTCACTATAAGCTCTAAGCACTTCTGCCACGCTCCAAGCCTGGGTATAACATCCTCTGCTGGTACAGCTAAAATCACCATCAAAAATTTCTGCAATTCCATTCAGGCAGCCATCCTTCATGTGGTCTGCAAAGTACATACACATTTCTTTTGCTTTTGCCACTGCTTCTTTGCTATGATTATGCACCTTACAATATGCCGTAATGAATCCTCCTGAAATATATCCCCAAGATGTTCCCATGTGATAAGCTCCATCACGGTCAATTAATTTTCCAATATATTCCTTTTTATACTCTGGATCGTCTGGAGATAATGTACGTATTCCATAAGGTGTATAGAGATGTTTATACACTGTCTGTACAATTTTTTTATTTTTTTCCTCATCTAACATAGTAAATGGCAAAGATACTGCCCAAATTTGGTTTGGACGAATTTTTCCATCATATTGTTCTGTGCCATCTGGAAGAATTTCAATACAATCATATAAACATTGTAATTCCTCGTTCCAGAATTTATCCACAAAAGATTGTTTTACCTTTGTCTGCAACACTTTATATTCCCCTGCATCTTTTCCAAACTTCACTGCCAAAGTCTCCATAACACAAAGTGCATTATACCAAAGTGCATTGATTTCCACAGGTTTTCCATGTCTTGGTGTTACTACCCAGTCTCCCACCCTGACATCCATCCAAGTAAGCTGATCCATATCACTGCCACCAGCTATAAGACCATCCTCGTCCATGTGAATGCCAAAATTGGTACCTTTCTTATAATATGCAATAATTTCTTCTAAGCCACTATAAATTTTTTCTTCTACAAATTTATAATCCTCGTCTCCACCTGTGTATTCCAAATATTTATATACCGAATAAAAATACCATAATGCAGCATCAATAGTATTATAAATTGGTACATCTTTACTACTATTTGGAAACACATTTGGTAACATTCCATCTTTAATAAACCAAGAAAAAGACTCAAGTATCTGTCTGGCATCCAAAAAACGCTTAGTTGGAAGTGTTAATCCCTGCAAAGCAATCATGGTATCCCGTCCCCAGTCCATAAACCAAGGATAACCTGCCAGAACCGTTTTTAAATATACTGCTCCTTCTTCCTCATCTATTCTATCTGCACTACAATCTTTTATTTTATATCTTTTCTCTTCTGGCAGACTTATTTTTCTCTGTACAATAAAAGCATCTGCCGCCCATGCCAATCTTTGCTGGAACCAATCTTCGCCAGTCTGTTTCATAATACTTTCCATACGGCTTTTATATTCCTTTGCAATTTCAAATCCATCTCTCCTTGAAAGTTCTTCTACTGTACAAGTAAGATAAAATTTCTTTTTTTCCATTGGTGCCAAGGTAATCTTTACATCATAAGGAGTATAATGATTGTCCACACCAAGGAATCCGGTACGGTTATCAATGATATAAAATTCATTGCCTTCTATCACGTGGGTAGGTACAGCCATAGAGGTAGGGAATGTACTTCGATCCACAAACTCACCTTCTGATGCAAAGAAAGAAATTTCTATATTTTGAGCTTTTGGATAAAGGGTCAATACCTGCCCCTCTACTTTTTGTTCAAAAGAAAGCTCGGCTACCTCACTGGTAATTCCATAAGGACGGCAGTCAAACAGTGGTGTTATTGACAATATGGTCTCATCCATGCCATTTTCCATTTCATAGCACACTACAACCGTATTCTTTCCATATTCCATACTAATGGTCTTTTTCATAGTAAAGTCTCTGACCTGATAATGATAACTTGGCAATATATTCAGTTCGAACCGGTTCAAATACTTTTGCCCTTCTTTTTTGTATCCCATGTAGGTCTGGGCTGCCATATCATACTCTTTTCCTTCTATTTCTACCCGTTCCCATACATTTGCCAGAACTAACCAGCGATCTGCAGGAGGATTCAAAGAAGCCGTAAGATAACAACCATGCATACGGTTTCCCCCACCTACGATGGTTCTATTGGCAAGTCCACCAATTCCATTGGTCAAAAGCCACTCCTTTTCCAATCCTTCTTCCAATGTACGGAATTCACTTCTGCCTAATGTATATTTTGTCTGTTCCATCCCTAACACTCCTTCTTTCTAACAAAACTTTTGCATAGAAAATCATATCCATAGCTGCCACTGCTGCAATTAATATTCTTGCTGACATTGTTAATCTGGTAAACATAAACAATTCCGCCCCAAAATATGCTGCCAAACAAAATAATCCAATCAATCCTATAATTAACAAGATTCGTTTCCTATTCCAAGGCTTACAAATATAAAACAATAAAAAGAAATTTGCTATTACAACCCCTAACACTGCCAGTGTAGATATTAAAGTTTCGCTAAAAGAAAAATACTTGGACACTCCAATAATGATTCCCATATTCAACACAGATAAAAAGCCTGCCGGAACTGCGGTTTTACATACTTTCTTAAAAAATTGTCCTGTTACCAAGTCATAATTATGCTCCAATGCCAGTAAAAATGCCGGAATACCAATGGTAACCGCATTAATCAATGTAAATTGTATTGGCTGAAGAGGATATGCCACATTCAAAAAGAGAAAAACAAATAAAATTAATACTGCTAATGTTGTTTTATTTAAAAACAAAGTAGCGGAACGTTCTAAATTATTAATAGCCCTTCTTCCTTCTTCTAATACTTTTGGAATTGTAGAAAAGTCTGAACCAACTAACACTACCTTTGCCGTTTTTCTAGCCACATCACAGCCACTATCCATAACAATACTACAGTCTGCTTCTTTTAACGCCAATACATCATTTACACCATCTCCTGTCATTCCAACAATATGACCTTTTCTTTGCAGGGCTTGTACCAGTTCCTTTTTTTGTTCTGGTGAAGTTCTCCCAAATACCGTATATTTCTCTACTGCCTCCTCCAATGCTTCTTTGCTGTCAATGGTTCTGGCATCAATTCCCCTATCAGAACCTGAAAGACCTGCCCGTTTTGCAATCTGCATCACTGTATCCACATTATCTCCAGAAATCAATTTTAAGGAAACACCCTGTTTTTGAAAATAATCCAAAGTCTCCCTTGCATTTTTCCTGATACAATCTTCTAATACCAGAAAAGCCAATGGTATAATATGTTTCGGAAGGTATTCCCTGTTTATCTTCTCTTCCACTTTTCCAAAAACAACAATTCTTCTGCCCTGTTCTATATAGTTTTTCAATCTTTCTTTATATAATTCATATTTTTTCTCAAGTAAAATTTCCGGTGCTCCAAGAATATAATTTTCATTATCAGAATAAATTACTCCACCCCATTTCCTTTTAGAAGAAAACGGAATCACTTCCTGCACCTCCCATGTTAATAACTTTTTGTATTGTTTCCTAATTGCCTGCATGGTAGCATTATCATCCTTTGCAGCTCCCAAATATTCTCTAAGTGCCCGTTCAAATTCACCATTATCTGCAGAAATAACTGCTTCTAAATTCATTTTCCCTTCTGTAATGGTTCCTGTCTTATCCAAACACAACACATCCACCCTTGCCAGACTTTCAATACTAAATAATTCTTCTACAATGGCATTTTCTTTAGAAAGTTTTATGATACTAATTGCCATAACACCACTTGCCAATAAAACCAATCCATCCGGAATCATACTAACCACAGATGCAACAGTCTTTACCACAGCATCTTTTAAGGACAAATCCAGAACCATCCATTGTTTTAAAAACATGAGTACTCCTAATGGTAATACTACCACAGAAATTACTTTTATAATCTTATCAATAGAATCTTTTATTTCTGATTTGGTTTTTTTATGTGCTTTTGCCGCCTTTACAATGGTATTAGCATAATTATTCTCCCCAACAGCATACACCACAGCTTCTACAGTTCCGCTAGTTAAGTGGCTTCCTGATAGAATGGTATCTCCCGGATATTTTGCAACCGGATCACTCTCTCCGGTAAGCATACTTTCGTCCACTTCGCACATTCCTTCTGTCACTTTCACATCAGCACAAACCTGTTCCCCACTCTCTAAAATAATCCAATCATCTTTAACAACTTCTTTTGTAGACAGTAAAACTTGTTCTCCATCTCTCCATACTTTCACCTTGGATTCCATTAAAATATTCATCTTATCAATTACTTTTTTTGCACGTACTCCTTGGACAATTCCAATCAAAGCATTCCAAAATACAACGCCCAAAAAAAGCATATTCCGGTAAGAATGCACCAACCCTACACAAATTGCCAGCGAAATATTTAAAAAATTAAAATATGTGAATACATGCTCTTTTACAATTTCCTTGTAGGTCTTTGTAGCAATATCACAATTCCCATTTACAGCTCCTTGTGCAATTCTTTGTTCTACCTCTTTTTTACTTAATCCTTTTTTTTGCATATTATATCTGTAAACTCCTTGTACATTTTTATCTTGTATAACTGTTCAGAACCTGCAAAAGTGATATACAAATTGCATAAATAAATTTATTTATGCAAT
>CAMWUK010000155.1 GCA_947177415.1 uncultured Clostridiaceae bacterium | reverse complement strand
AACTGTATGAGTATGTAGGGCGACAGCCCAGAATACGAATACAGTTGGTGATTGCGGGAGTGCGTGGCACGTAGCAATCAACTTTCATTCATGGTGATGTCTCGCTTGCGAGGCATGATTGTTTTATAGGAAAGTTCGTCCTATAAAGTAAAAACGCTCCCCTTGTGTTACCATTTACACCATCTTAATGGAAATTCTGTTGAAAAATGTTGAGTGTAAACTTTGCTGTTTTGTTCTGAAAGTTTGGCTACAATTCAGCCATGCAAAAGTTTGTGAAAGAAAGGGACAGAAGGTTTACAAATTAGAAGGAATGCTTTACAATAGGGAAGGAAAAAAGAAATCATTTGTAATATTTTGGACAGGTGGTGAAACATGGCATGAACTATATGATTCGGGCAAAAAACTTAGTCTATGAATATATACGACGGGATAAAGAGGATAATGTGGTAGATATTACAACAGCAATTAATAAAGTAAATATAGATGTAGAACAAGGGCAGTTTATTGCTGTTTTAGGACATAATGGATCTGGAAAATCTACATTTGCTAAGCATATAAATGGGTTGCTTATTCCTACGGAAGGAAGTCTTTGGGTAGATGGTAAAAATACAAATGATATGAAAAAACTGTGGGAAATCCGGCAAAGTGCAGGTATGGTCTTCCAAAATCCAGATAATCAGTTTGTTGCTAATGTAGTAGAGGAAGATGTAGGATTTGGACCAGAAAATTTAGGAGTGAAGACTTCAAAAATATGGAAAAGAGTAGAAGAAAGTCTTTCGGCAGTGGAAATGTTACCTTTTCGGAAAAAATCACCAAACAAACTTTCGGGTGGACAAAAACAGAGAGTAGCAATTGCTGGAGTTATGGCAATGCGTCCAAAGTGTATTATATTAGATGAGCCTACTGCGATGCTTGATCCAGGAGGACGGAAGGAAGTTATGGATACGATCCGGAAATTGAATAAAGAAGAAGGCATGACTGTTATTTTGATTACCCATTATATGGATGAAGTAGTATATGCGGATAAGATTTTTGTTATGGATCATGGAAGTATTGTTATGGAAGGTATACCAAGAGAGATTTTCGCACAAGTGGACGAATTAAAGAAATATCATCTAAATGTGCCACAGGTGACGGAATTAGCTTACGAATTGCGAAAAGAAGGCATACCTATGCCAAAAGCAGTATTAACAGTTGAAGAGTTTATGGAAGCTTTTGAAAAACTGTAGTAACAGTTCAGGTAGCAATGTCATTTAGTTAACAGATACACCTTATGAATAACTTCGAATGATGCACATATCTTACGAAAACACGCTTTCGCTCGGTCTCAAACCGTAGCAGTACATAAGGTGCTAAAATACAGCACCTAAGTACTGACGGTCTCGAAACGGTTTTCTACAGATGATGTGTATCATTCGAAGATGAAATATCATGTATTGATGTTAACTAAATGACATTGGTTCAGGTAGGTCTGTGTATTTATTATACAGTGCATAACAAAATATAGTAGTTACAAGTTAGGAAGTGAGTATTGTTGATTATAATAGATCACCTAAGTTACAAGTATAAAGATGTTGTGGAAAAAGATGAGTATGCATTACGGGACATTAATTTAAAGATAGAGGATGGAGAATTTGTTGGTCTGATTGGGCATACTGGCTCTGGTAAATCTACCCTTATGCAGCATTTAAATGGATTAGTGAAAGCAACCGAAGGAACTATATATTATAATGGTGAGGATATCTATGAAAGTGACTTTGATATGAGGGCATTACGAGGGAAAGTCGGTTTAGTGTTTCAATATCCTGAATATCAATTGTTTGAAAGTACTATATTTAAAGATATTTCTTTTGGACCTAAAAATTTAGGATTGCCACAACTGGAAGTAGATTTAAGAAGTTATCAAGCAATGAAGGATGTAGGGCTATCAGAGGAACTAATAGATGTTTCTCCTTTTTCTTTGTCTGGAGGACAGAAAAGGAGAGTTGCCATAGCGGGAGTTTTGGCAATGGAACCAGAAGTACTTATTTTAGATGAGCCAACAGCAGGTCTGGATCCAAAAGGAAGGGAAGAAATCTTACATCTCATAAGAAGGTTGCACAAAGAAAAGAAATGTACAATTATATTGGTTTCCCACAGCATGGAGGATATGGCAGATTATGTCCAGAGACTTGTGGTGATGCATGAGGGCAGGATAGTTTTAGATGGCAATAAAAGGGATGTTTTTGCCCATGAAGAAGAATTATGTATGTTAGGATTAGCGGTACCACAAGTAACTACTCTTACGAATCAGTTAAGAAAAAAGGGATATACATTTACAAAAGATATTCTTACTGTAGCAGAAGCAAAAGAAGAATTACTGTTACTATTCAGGTAGAAACACGCATTTACTGCGTGTTTACGTAGCCAAATGTAAATTTTTGATTGTTCTAAGCCCCCTTCGCCGAAGGCGAATTATTATGGGCTTAGAACGTAACTGTTCATGGTTCTGAACAGTTACGAATTACTGAGGATATTAGATAAATCTGTATAAGAAAGGGGTGATATCTTACATGATACGAGATATTACAATTGGTCAGTATTATCCAAAAGAATCAGGAGTGCATCAATTAGATCCCAGAGTAAAATTAGCAGGGACTTTTGTATATATGATATCCATGTTTTGTTTTCACAGATTTTTAGGATTTCTATTTGTCAGTTTATTTTTAGGATGGATAATAAAAAAATCAGAGATACCATTTTCTTATATTGTAAAAGGATTGAAGCCAATTTTGTTTCTTTTAGTATTTACTATGGTAATTAATGCTCTTTTTGTAGATGGACATATAATATGGAGTTGGGGAATTTTAAAAATAAGTGTAGAAGGAATCCGTAAAGCGGTATTTATGGGAATCCGGCTTAGTTTGCTCGTATTAGGTGCTTCTATGATGACCTTTACTACTACACCAAATCATTTAACAGATGGTCTGGAGCAGATGTTAAAACCACTAAGGAAGTTGCATGTTCCAGTACATGAAATTTCTATGATGATGTCCATTGCACTTAGATTTATTCCTATCCTACTGGAAGAAACAGATAAAATTATGAAAGCACAAATGGCAAGAGGAGCTGATTTTGAAACGGGCGGAATGATAAAACGGGCAAAAAATATGGTTCCTTTGCTTGTACCACTATTTGTTTCGGCATTCCGAAGAGCTAATGATTTGGCAATGGCAATGGAGGCAAGATGTTATCGTGGAGGAGAAGGAAGAACAAAAATGAAACCATTAAGATATCAACAAGCAGATTATATTGCTTATGGCATATTGATAGGGTATATAGTTATTTTAATGGCAGGACTTAGGTATATTCCAAATCTTTGGACAATAATTGGCTGACATTCCCTACTCATAGAAATTACACAGTCTAGTATGAATACAAAAAAGAGGAGAATTCTGAATGAGTGAAAAAAAGCGAATCAAATTAGAAGTTGCCTATGACGGCACCAATTATCATGGATGGCAGATACAACCAAGGGCTATAACTATAGAGGGTGAATTAAATAAACACCTTTCTGAATTATTGATGGAGGATATAAAAATAATTGGAGCAAGCCGCACAGATGCAGGAGTACATGCCTATGGAAATGTAGCTGTATTTGATACCAGTAGCCGGATACCATCTGAAAAAATAGGACTGGCATTGAATACCCGTTTGCCAGAAGATATTAGAATCCAATATTCAAAAGAAGTGCCTGGAGATTTTCACCCAAGACATTGTGATAGCGTAAAGACTTATGAGTATCATATATTAAATACAGATATTCCCATTCCTACAGAACGGTTGTACACTTATTTCTTTTACCGAAATTTGGATATAAAAAAAATGCAGGAGGCGGCTGGTTATTTGGTTGGCGAACATGACTTTAAAAGTTTTTGCTCAGCAAAAACCCAAGTTACAGAAACAGTAAGGACAATTTATCAATTAGACGTCTTTAGGGAAGGAAATTTAGTTAAGATACGGATTTCTGGAAGTGGATTTTTGTATAACATGGTAAGAATCATTGCTGGCACTCTTTTACAGGTTGGAATTGGATATTACCAGCCAGAAGCAGTGAAAATAATGTTAGAAAAGAAAGATAGAACAGTTGCAGGACCATGTGCACCAGCAAAAGGACTTCGTTTGGTAAATATATATTATCCAGATTTAGAGGAATAAAGACCTAACTGGCAGCATATTCATAGTAAGAAGGAAGATGTGAAGGGAAGGCACAAAAGCATTGGAATGCATTGAAATTTTAAAAGCAATTATTTTTGGGATTGTAGAGGGCATAACAGAATGGCTGCCAATAAGCAGTACCGGACATTTGATTCTGCTAGAAGAATTTATCCAGTTGAGTGTAGGAAATAATCCTATACAAACAGAAAAATTTAAAGAAATGTTTGATGTGGTTATACAATTAGGAGCGATTATGGCAGTTGTCCTATTAAATTGGAAAAAATTATGGCCATTTTTCTTGTCAAAATCCACAGATATAAAGCAAGAAAAAATAAAAGGAATTGTAAAAGAAGATAGTTTAGAGTTATGGAAAAAAGTTCTTGTAGCCTCTTTGCCTGCTGCCATAATAGGATTATTGTTAGATGACTGGCTGGACTTACATTTTTATAATACCATCACAGTATCTATCACATTAGTTGTATATGGAATATTCTTTATTATGATAGAAAACCGGAACAAATACCAAAAAGAAAGAGTAGGACAATTATCAAAAATCACCTATCAGGATGCATTATGTATTGGCATATTTCAAATGCTGGCTTTGATACCAGGTACCTCCCGTTCAGGAGCAACAATTCTTGGGGCATTGCTTATTGGATTATCCCGTGGTGTGGCAGCAGAATTTAGCTTTTATCTGGCAATTCCTGTTATGTTTGGGGCCAGCCTGTTAAAAATCGTAAAATTTTTCCATGAAGGAATGAGATTTACCAATGAAATGGGAGTTTTTCTTGGAGTAGGAATGTTAAGTGCATTTGTGGTCTCTGTGTTTGCCATTAAATTTTTGTTAAATTATGTGAAAAAAAATGATTTTAAAATATTTGGCTGGTATCGCATAGTGCTTGGAGTATTAGTTTTGATAATTAACAGGTAATTGACCAGAAATGGAACAGATAAAAAGAGTGTGGCATGCAGCCACACTTTTTCGCTTTATGGGTATAGACAGAAATGTTGGACTATAATATAAAAAACAGGCAATTAAGGATTGGAAATAGAAAATAAATTACGAATCTGGGAGGTTATAGTTTCCTCCATATATTCCGAATAAAATTTTGGCATATCTGTTGGTGCATATCCATAAAGTCCTACTATAAATGGTTGATATAATATGCCAGAAGAGTTTGTACGGCTATTTTCAAACCGTAACATAAGGCAGGTAGATAACTTCTTTGTTTTGCTATTATATTCATAAGGCGTAAAAACAGCATCTGTTAATATAATTTGATTGGATAGAAGAGCAGTTAATTTTGTTACAAAATCTTTTCCAAGAGTATCCTTTTTGGAGTTCCTATTGGCATCCTTATGAAAGTATTTTGATAAAACAGAGTAATCAGCACCTTTCTTCTGACACAATATAGAAGTAAGAGAATCGGCAACTTGGTTTCGTAAATCATTCTCCCAATCCTTTTGATAACCATCAGTTGGGGGAAAAATATGTATATATGCTGTTAATTTATCCATATCACCATCTATAAAATAATTACAAAGTTTATTTGCCTCAAACTGTGCAAATATAGTTTCAAAACTGGCACAACCTTCTGGCTTTTGTATCTGACCGTATGTAAGAACCAGTACAATGCCAAGAAATATCATCATAATAAATTTACATAAGTCTACAAAAATTTTACAACCCATTAATTTGTGAATAATACGAAATAGAAGCGGATCTAAGGGAACAGCTTCTGACGTTTCGGATGGCGTTTCTTCTGTTGGAGCATTGTCAGAAGTTTCGTTTGGTGCTTCTTCTGCTGGAGTATCGTCAGGAGTTTCTTCTTTGGTTTCCTCAGTAGGAGGAGCTGATTCTGCAAAAGGAGATAGAATCTCCCATATTCATTTACTCATAATTGTAATTCCTAAGCCTTTATTTATTAATTTTAAAAAGTTCTAAATGATTCATGTTCTGTAGCAGATGCGACTATTACAGATAGTTAAGATTTTTCAACTGTTCATGGTTCTGAACAAGTTACAAGCCTTTATATAAGTCAAAGGCTTACATAAAGGCTTAGAGGAGACCGTTTTATTTAAAAGTAGAAACTTTTATTTTTTCAATAATTACATTTTCAAGCGGAGCATCATTAGAAGCAGTTTCTACTTTGGAAATAGCATCCACTACATCCATACCTTCATAAACTTGTCCAAATACAGTGTATCCGCCAGTAAGCCAAGGACAACCACCATATTGGCGGTACATTTCTTTTTGGATATCGGTAAGACTATCTAAAAGGCTTTCATCAATTGTGGAAGCCTGAGTGATAAAAAACTGGCTGCCATTAGTATCTGGTCCAGCATTTGCCATACAAAGAGAACCACGGATTGGGTTTAAGTATTCTACAGTTTCATTTTCAAATTCGCTACCCCAAATACTTTCACCACCTGTACCATCACCAGATGGATCACCACCCTGAATCATGAAATCAGCAATTACGCGGTGCATGGTAAGTCCGTTATAGTAACCTTTTTTTGCATGGGTTGTAAAGTTTTCCACTGCTTTTGGAGCTTCTTTAGGGAACATTTTTATTTTCACATCACCAAAATCTTTGAAGGTGATGGTAACAACTGTATCACCTTTTACTGGCTTTTTCGTCTGTATACTTGCCTGCTTCTTTACTTCTTTACTTACAGGAGAATTTGTTGGTTCTTCTGTTTCTTCTTGGGAAGGTGTGTTTTGTGTGTCAGGTGTCACATCTTCTGTAGTTTCTGGTGTTTGGGAGGAATTGGTATCCGTAGTTTGCTGACCACCAGTAGAAGATTTTGTTCCACATCCTGCAAGACTTAGAGCAAGTATAAGAACAAGAAATAAAGTAAATGTTTTCTTTTTTAGAAATTTTTGATTTAACATAGTAACATCCTTTCTGTACATTTTTTTGTATTATGTAATTTTCGTTACTGTTCACTCACAAGCTTGACACTTGCTGTCAAGCTATGTGCCAAGAACATAGAACAGCCAAGAATCCAGCCCTTCGCCAAAGGCGAATTATAGATAGGCTGGATTCCGTTACTGTTTGCACCATAGGTGTGAACAGTAACTAATTTTCCAATATGAATATAGTACCTTATTTTTGAAAATACTGCAACTAAAAGAAAAAAATAACATGAAATTCATGTAACAGTTCAGCCATGTCATTCATATTTTGCCAGAATATACATCATGACTAAAAATATTATAAATTGGCTGGCAAAATATTCATGTATGGCGTTAAGCATATAAAAGTATATGTACAAATTGCCCTTTGTGAGCAAGCTCCCTCGTGCAATTTGCACATATACTTTTGCATGGCTGAATTTTAACCATTATAAGGAAGGATAGGGGATTGAAAATGTGTGGTTTGATTAGTATAATTTTAATGTAACAGAAAGTGACAAGCTGGAATGTTATGGAGGTATAAACAAAATGGCGGCTATGACATATAACATTGATAAAACAGAAAAGGAATATATTCATTTTGATGGAAAATCTATACAGGAACTGAAAGCATTTATTTATCCAGATAAAAACTTTGAAGATTGTTGTGGAACAATAACTTATGAAGAGGATAAAAGGAAAGCCAATATATCAATTGCCTCTGTGCATGGATATGGAGTCTACATCGGTTATTCAAATAGTGAGCATATATATTTGTCTTTATCTGACAAGACAAAACTATGTAAAGTGATAGATGTGTGGGGAGATGGGTTATTTGTTTCGGAAGGATTGTTCATTTCTCCACAGTTAGCATGGAAGTGTATATGTGAATTGATCGAAACAGGTGAAATGTGTAAAGAAGTTGACTGGATTACTTCAGATGAATTGCCAGAAGAAGGAAACTATATATAATCTGATAAATTTCTTAATGAGATACAATTCTGGTTTATAAGAGTTATAAATATGAAGGGGTTAAGATTGTGGCCATAGATTTATAGAGTAGAATGGTTGCATATTAACTATATGATACAGGAAGAAATATCAATATATTACAAAAGTCAATATGAAATAAATTAATAATATTTCAAAAGGAAGTATACTTAGATTTGTAGGAATTAACAAAAACAAAACAAAAGGCAATAAAGCTGTAAATGTTTTACTAAATTTATATATTTCTGTAACAATTTACATAAAATATACCGATAAAAATAACACGATAAAATAACAAGTATCTGTCCAGACACAGAATAGATACAATAAAAGAATAATTTCAGGGAGGAAAATTATGTACTATGCAGGAATGACAGGAACAAGGAATGTTCCAATGCAGACAAAATTAGAGGGTATGGGCAATCATACTTTAGAGAGAACAGTGAATAATGAGATAGACACCCAAAGCCAGCAGGAACAGGAAAAGAAGACAGACGATACTTACAAGTTAGCAGGACATATGCAGTATCTTGTGGAGGCAGAGACCATATCGAATATAGAAGAAGTGAAGGGAAATCTGCAAGACAAAAAACTAGAGATTACTAATAGTGATATGGATGAGATTAAAAAGAAGATTTCCTTGCAACAGCTACAAAGCATGGAGGACAGATGTAACATAAAGATTAAAAAATTGCGTTTTGAATTATCCTTAGAGAAAATGATTGCAAAAGCGGAGGAAGATGGAGACAAGGAACAAGCAAAGGAACTTAGACAGGAATATGAGAGAGAGAAGAATCTTCGTAAAACAGAAGAGTATTCAGAGTTGCAACATTTTCTAACTAACCAGAAGGAAGTAAATGAGGAAAAGAAAGCTTATTCTATATATAATAATGTAAAGCAGAAAGAAACCAAGCTGCTTCACGAGATGAGCCAGACTGGTAATTTTGTAGATTTACAGTCTATATAACAGATTATGTGGCTATTTATATAGACATTGTAAGCATGAAGAGAGCAGCTTTATAAAAATAAAAAGTTGTTTGGTGATCCAGAAACGTATGAGAATTGTGGTGTATATAGAGTTAACATCAAATGGAAGAAAGGTGAAAGTTTATCAACTGCAACGAAGACTCCATTAGAATATATAGCGTTAACCCCATAATATTTCACAATCTTGTATGAAAGGTGGTACTGAATTGTTCAAAAAAATAGCTTGGAGTTTGTATGTTTTTTATTCGCTGTTCACACTGATTATATTATACTTTTTAATCATGAAATGGTGTGACTTTATGAGATTGAAAGGGGAAACATATAAATTAATGATAGGACGAGATTATTATGTTTTTTGGATTTTTTATTGGGGATATTTTGTAGTTACCAATTTAATTATTTTTTTCGGGTTTAAACGAATTAAAAATATGGAATCTAAAAAGATAAAAAAAACGGTACTTATAATACAAATAT
>CAMWUK010000154.1 GCA_947177415.1 uncultured Clostridiaceae bacterium | reverse complement strand
GCTCTGGGCGGACGGAAAAAATAAAAGCTATTATCAAAAACTTTTATTCTCATTAATAAACTCAACTTTATCCATTATTTTTTACTTCCCATTATAAACGATATTCTTTATTCATTCAAAATTATATCACAAATTCTATCCACATTCTCAAGGCTCAAATCTGCATACATTGGTAAAGTTAATACACGCTTACTAATATACAATGCTACAGGTGTTTCATTAACATCATATTGTCCATGAAAACAATCAAAAGTATTCGTCAGCGGATAAAAATATTTCCTTGTAAAAATACCATTTTTCTCTAATCTTTCTGCTATTTCGTTTCTGCTAAACCCAAATACCTTTTCATCAAATATCACTGGAAAATAAGCATAATTTGACTGCACATCTTCATTAATAGGATTCAATTGAATGCCTTCTATATTACTCAAATGCTTGCGATATCTGTCTGACACTTTTTTTCTCTTTTGAATCTCCTCTTCAATATGCCGCAAATTACAAATTCCCATTGCTGCTTGGAATTCATTCATCTTGGCATTAGCACCAACACTTTCTACAATTTCTGCACCACGGATTCCAAAATTCTTTAAATTATAGATTCGTTCTCCCAATTCTGGATTACTATAACACACCGCACCACCCTCAATTGTGTTAAATACCTTTGTTGCATGAAAACTAAAACAAGATGCATCACCAAAAGAACCAATCCCTTTTCCCTTATAAGTCTCACCAAAAGTATGGGCAGCATCATAAATTACCTTTAATTCGTATTTATTAGCAATCCTCTGAATTTCCTCAATATTACAAATATTTCCATACACATGTACTGGAACGATAGCTGTTGTTTTGTCATTAATTAGTGATTCAAGCTTTTTCAGATCCATTGTAAAATCAATAGGATTAATGTCACAAAATACTGGCTTTAATCCATTTCTTACAATGGCATGAGTAGTAGAAGCAAAAGTAAAAGGAGTAGTGATTACTTCTCCTGACAGATTCATTGCTTGTAATGTTAACTCTAATGCCATATGCCCATTTGTTAGTAAGTCAATATGTTCTACCCCTAAATATTCCACTAATTTTTTTTGCAGTTCTTTATGCTTTATCCCCATATTGGTAAGCCAATGTGAATCCCACAATTCTTTTATTTCATCTATATATTCATCCAATTCTGGCATGGATGATCTGGTTACAAGAATACGATTGGACATCTTTCTTTCTCCTCTCTGCAAATACAACTCATTTCTTTTATTATCACATTAAAATCTTCTCATTCTCTCTTCAAATCTTAATAATCCAATCCGGTGTACCATTACAACCTTTTTGTAATTAAAATTTGTTTCAAAATGTGTTTTAAATTATGGTATTATTATGCTTTATCATCTCCTATTAATCTGTGTACTTTTTATTATCTATCATCTTTCCTATCCACTGCATTACAGGCTTTTCCAAAATATGTATTCTCAACACATCTATTAGTACACAAATAATATACACACCTAAAACAGCTAAACATGCATATATCACTAAAAATTTCGAACCATACATCCCAACATTATTTAACATATCTTTCCATAACCATTGCCTCATAATATCACTATTAGCATGAATCAGCAACACTCCAAATGTAGTAGATGCTATGTTATTAATTATTTTATTATATCCCAAATGCAAACTCTTAAATAATACAAATGTTGTAACAGCAGTAATTAAAGCTAATACTTTATTACAATCAGCTACAAAATGATAAACAGAAATACTTATGCCTCTGTTGTTTATCCATGTACATACAATCACACTCATCCACGAAATAGCAAACAAACATACTGTTAATATTCCCCAAAATTTTGTATTTTTATACACTTATCTTTTTATAAAGTAACAAGATTACCAAGATTATACAACGCAATCTTTCTCATAACTATAAATGAGCAAATATAAAATACTGCACAATAAATTCCGCAATACGCGGACAATATAGAAAAAAATACAAGAAAATATCTTTGTTACAAAGACAATATATTATGTTTTTTATGCATTTTTCGGAATTTTCCCATTTATAGTCATAAAATACACAACATAATAAATACCTTAGCATCTCCATTTTAGCATAAAAGCCAAAAAAGCCAATCATTTCAATAATATAATCAAAATAAACGCATAATTAGTGTTACTGTTCACACCTATGGTGCTAACAGTAACTGAATCCAGCCTATTTATAATTCGCCTTCGGCGAAAGGCTGGATTCTTAGCTATTCTGCATTCTTGGCACATAGCTTGACAGCAAGTGTCAAGCTTATGAATGAACAGTAAACATAATTATAACTTAATACATGAATGAAGAATAACTATCATTATATTGCACAAAACTGCTTTATAAATTCTGTTTCATTAATCACCCATAAATTTTGTACATTTTTTCTTCAAATCCTCAGCAAATGGTTTCCAATCCGTTTTATTATTAAATGTAGTACTCATATAAACTTTATCAAGCTTTGAAAGAATAGAATCTTCACTAGAAAAAAAAACCGTTATCAAATTGCAGAACTCTAAAAAATTCAAAGATCATTCTCCTGTCATCATAGGGATTTTCTAATCAAGCTATTACCACTAAGGTTGGACTACATTATAACCATGTTGCGTTTAAATGGACATATGCAGGGATACCTTTAGCGATTTAATTCACCATTATTTATGCAGTGTTGTACTAGTCTTGTCTATACACTTTGTTTAACACAATCATATTTCTTTTATTAACAAAGTCATCCATTACATCACAAATTTTAAAAGTAACAGCTTCATCAATATTGGCAATTGCTCTTTCACGCTCAATGGCTTTTACAAAGGCAACTAATTCATTTCTAATTCCCTCACCCTCAAGCTGGTAAAAATATTTCCTATTGTCAGCTGGATTTTCATAGCGAATTTCAAAATAATCAGTTTTCCACCATGGTGCAGGAACATAAATATAACCTTTTGTTCCTGAAATAATTAATTCCCCTTCAGATTTGACGCCATCCCCAACCTTGATAGATGCAACAGCATTATCATAAACAAAATCCATTTTAGTAAAGCTATCATACTTCTGTTCATCATCACTAAAGCAACAAACTATTTTATAATCTTTAAACTGTGTACCAAGAATTTGGAATATTGGTAATAATGCAGTTGGTCCCCATTCAAAAATACCATTCCATTCATTATTTTCTTCTCCTTTGTGTGTTTTCAAACTTGTGCAAGTAGAATCAACAGATATAACTTCTCCTATTTTTCCACCTTTAATCAAAAGCAATAATCTTGAAAAAGCTGTTGAATATGCTGTCTTTATTGCTTCCATTAAAATCAATTTTTTTGAAATTGCCAAAGTAAATAGTTCTCTACTTTGCTCTTTACTTAAAGTTATTGGAGACTCACATAAGACATGTTTGCCACTCACCAAAGCCTTCTTAATATGTTTGTAATGATTTATTGGCAAAGATCTGATGTAAGTCGCATCAATATTTTTCATAAATTTATCAAAATCATCTGTAATTACTTCAATAGTTTTAAGTTCTTCATCTATGTTCTCTGGTCTTTGGGTATATAAAGCACTAACCTGAATACCATTAACAAATACAGACTCATTTTTCACCTTTTTAAGGAATAGTGAATCTCCCATAAGTCCAAGATTTAGCAAACGCTTCTGTTCTCTAATTTCAGAACTTGACACTCCCTCAGTTCTTCCAAGATAAATAACTTTACAGTATTCATTAAGATAATCAAACTTCCCCTGCCAATCAGAACCAACAGTAAAAATATCCACATCGTATCTTCTAATATCATCTATTTTTTGACCTTCATACTCTTCAATAATTATTTCATCAGCAATACCTGTTGCACGAACCGCTTCAACTCTTTCTATTAATGACTGTTGGACATTAATCTTCCCCCTCATTTTATCAAAATCATCTGCTGTCACACCAACAATAAGGTAGTCTCCAAGAGCTTTAGCTCTTTCAAGAAGTTTGATATGACCGTAATGCAACAGATCATAAGTACCATATGTAATTACTTTAATCATTCAATGTCACAACCTCCAATTATTAAAAACTAAACTATGGTATTGTCAATTTCAAACAAAGCATCAGTGAATTTTTGCATATACTTCTTTTCGCCAATAGTTACTCTTAAACAGTCACCAAATGCACCTACATTCGGATAAGCCTTAATAAGAATCTTATATTCATTTTTCATTCTATCTACAATAATCTGAGCAATTATAGACTTAGGTTTAATAAATAAAAAGTTTCCAGCATCTCCTTTATACCTATAACCATTCTTATCTAATGTATCGATCAAATATGCTCTCCCCTCATTAAATTTAGAAATTAAAGAATCAAGCATTTCTGGAGTCTCTAGTATAGCTTCCGCAAACAACATAGCAAAGGCATTTGTATTATGTGGAGTGCAGAATTTTTGAACCATTATAATATCATCAGGATGACCAACAACATACCCCAATCTACAACCAGCCATTGAAAACAACTTTGAAAATGTTCTTGTCACAAATACATGTCTCTCGTTTAATGCATACTCAATAAATGTTTTAGGATAAAAATAATGATACGCTTCATCAACCAAGACTGTAATTTCTTTTTCTCTACATACTTGCATAATTCTTTCAAACTCTTGATCAGAATAGACATTACCCATAGGATTATTAGGATTTAATAAAATAAGCATCTGTGTTTCATCTGTTAATTCCGAAATAATGTTGTCTATGCTCATAGTAAGATCTTCATTGTATGGAACTTTTACAAAATTTCTTTCATACATTTCAGAATAAACTTGAAACATAAAATAAGATGGTACAACACCAACTATTCTTCCATTTACAGAAGTAAAAGCTTGAATAATATACCTTATTCCCTCTGCTGAACCATTAACAAGACAAATGTGTTTGATATCAGTATTCAAATGCTTTGCTAAAACTTCTTCAAAATGTAAAGTTTCAGGATATTGAGCTATAAATTGAGGAGTAACTTTACTCAATACTAAATCAATAAACTTCTGCGGAAGACCACCTGGATTTTCATTTAAATCCAATCTCAAAAAATTCTTACGTTCATTTTGATCGAAAATTCTTACAAGATTTTTAATATTTTCGTTTAAATAATACATTCTTCTTTTCCTCTCTTATTTATGATAAATCATTATAATAACATCTTTATTAAAAATTCAATCTTTGCAGAGAATTCAGCTATTCTCAAATATGGTTCCTATTCAGCACCAAGTGCACATACAGTATCAGAAGACTGTACAAAGCCTACTGTAAAATTAAGCATTATTTTTATCTCCTATTCTTTCAACTTGGGAATAATGTGGTATCCGATTTTCCTCTTTCGGAAGGCTCATATAATCACCATAAAATCGTATTAGTAAGGAGTCAAAATCATTGGGTCCATAAAATTCAGTATCCTCAAATTTATATTTCTTTAATGGAAATATTTCTTCTGGATACATAATTCTCTCGTTCAATACCATTCCATAAGCTTTCTTATCAACTGAATCTTTTGCTTTATTTTTTTCAATCAAAATATCATCATTTATATTTTTTCTTATTATATCCAACTCGTTTTGGGTAAGCAAACCACTTTTCTGCTTTCTCTGCTGATATTTAAGATTTTCCTGCAGTCTCCATAAATCTATCTCACTTTCATTCATTTCAAAAGCAACATATAAATCTATACTTAAGCCATGATGATAATAAATATTGTCTTGTGGGAATTGATCGCATATTGCAACAGTATTCAAATCTTTGACATGTGCCCAAGAATGAAAATATAAAGGCTCTGACTCTTCATTTTCTAGAAACATATCATTGGGAAGTTCTTCTTTCAACACCTCAAGTGCTTTACCATACGTGTTTCCAAATAAAAATATATCAAAATCATCATCCCATGGAATAAAGCCTTTATGTCTAACTGCCCCTAACAATGTACCAAACGTAATCATATAAGGGATATTATTGGCTTCTAAAATCTTATGAATAGTTTTCCCCATTTCAAGAAGTCTTGCTTGTGACTCCTTCAAAGACATTCCACACATTTCATTTTTCACAAAAACATATTCCATATATTTTTTATTTTTCTTTTCATGCTTGAGATTAGCATCAACATAACCTACTGATTTATACAATTTTTCCGCTCTCAGATTGGTTTTATCAACTGTCAGCATAACTTTTTTCATGCCCTTTTCTCTTGCTAATTCAATAATACCATATACCAAATTTCTACCAATACCTAATCCCTGAAATTTATCTTTAACAAATATCATCTGTAAATGAGCCAAAAAAGATTCATAATCATTTACATAGGCACATGCAATCCCAGCCATTTCATTATCATGAATTGCAATAAGAATTTCTCCATATTTTATCAATTTCTCCATATATGCATCTGTGTTAACATAATTCGAAAAAGGGTCTGGAAACAAATAATCATTCGTCCTAAAAAACTCTTTCAAACTTTCTTCGCTATAATCTGAATTCTTATAATTCAGTATTTTCATAATCGCTACATCCTCCAATCAATCAGGCATTCTACCATATCCACATCAAACACTGCAATTCCTGTTGCATCATGAACTTTTTTTCGTTCAGCAAAAGAATCATCAATAAATATAGCCTTTTTCTCATTTATATAATTTTTCTTTTCATCTTCTATCGGGATAACTGTTATATCTTCAAAAAGATTTTCTGCAATATGATACTTCTTTAAATCTTCTTTCAAATTACCTGCATGTTTACTCAAAAGATGAATTTTCTTTCCGCTATTCACAGCCTGATAAACATATCGCATAATATCTACATTAACCTTATTGCCAAGTGTTAAAGTGTCATCAAAATCTAAATAAACATGTTCATACTCGCAATTTATTTTATATGCACTATAGAACGCTCTATCTAAAATAATGTCATAACCGTTATCAATGATACTTACATCATATCCCCAAAATACAAACAGTGTCAACATCGGAAAATTTATACCCAAATTTCTAGACAATCCCATTGTTCCTGGTATACGTGGTGATATCTCCATCAGACGGTATTCTCCATCAATGTTTCTTTTTACCTGAAAAAACCATGCACCCTTAAATATAAATTTTTCATTTAAAATTGTAGCAATTTTGTTTATTTTTTCATCTGGTTCATATTCCTTAGATCGTACACTAATACCGGCTCTAATACGTTGTCTATCTCTAATCTTAGAAACAAGAAGACTACCTGTTCTATCTGTAAAACAATCTACTGTGTATTCTGTACCTGGAAGATATTCGCAAATAACCAATGAATTATCTTGTTCTAATGCAAAATTCAATTCAGTTTTATCATTTATCTTTCTTGCACCTACAGAACCCTGACCTATTGCTGGCTTAACAAATACTGGATACTTATCTACTGCTTCTATAGAATCATAATACAAGGGAACAAAATCATAATCCTTTAAATATTCATATGTTGCCTTTTTTGAACGACATATATCTGTAGTGGTTGCATCTGTAATAATAACTTGTGCATCAATTTCACTTGCATGTTCACTAAAGAAAACTGAAGCACTATCATGTGCTGGATAAATACAATCAATTCTGTTCTCATGGATTACTTTATTTAAATACTTAAGAAAATCGGGTTCTGTAATAAATGGAAAACCCTTAATCAAGTTTTTATACACAAATTCCGAATGATCATCGGCACTTGTTCCTCCATAAATTTCAACAAACTTTGAATACTTTAGAGCATTCAAAATTTCAAATGCAATTTCTGTTCCTGCTGGAAAAATCAATATTTTTTTCATATTAATGTCCTTTTCTTATTCTTACTTTTGTTTGCTATTATTTTATCATTTTTTAATTTTACCTTTTGTATTTTTATACATTTCCAGTAAATATACAAAAGCTTCAATTTTTAACACAAAAGAAATTAACAAGTACAATATAATTCCACCTAATATTTGCAACAATAACAAATAAAAATCATATACTGGTAAGTAGGAAAGTACATAAACTAAGATTCCCATTCCCCCAGAAAGTAACATCGGTGGACACATATCCTTTAATTGTTCACGATATGAATATCCAAGTAATTTTACATTTGGAGTGGCATTAATAATTACATTTAATGGTGCAATAATCAAATTAGCTATCGCAATCGCAAATACACCATAACGAATAGAAATAATTATGGATAATAATCCTATTGCTTTTTTTATAATTTCCAATTTAAGAAATATATCACTTCGGCCAACAGCTTTTATTGCATTTAGATTTGCTGTATGTACTGGCCAAAAACCATAAATCAAACAAAACACTCGCAAATAAGGAACACAAAAAAGCCATTTTTCTGTTAAAATTAAACGCACAAAAGGTTCTGCACATGCAGCCAGACCTATAACCAGTGGCCAAATAATATAACTGCTTGTACTAATAGCACGTCTTGTTAATAATTTTACTTGTTCCTTATTTTCCTGTTCTGTCGAAATGACTGGTAAAAGCACACTGTCTATGGAAGAATTAATATTAGTAACTACTAAATTAGGAAACTGATCTCCCTTAGTGTAATATGCCAAATCTTCAGTAGAATATACTTTTCCAATAATTAATTGTCGTAAATTATTATAGCCCACATCTAATAAAGCAGATGCGAGTAATTTCCAACCATAAGAAAATAATCCCTTTAGTCTCTTCCATGAAAAAACCTTCTTAGGTCTCCATTTTACTGTAATCCACAGTATTATTGTATCAATAGATATATTAAAAATTTGTTGTGCAACTAATGCCCAAACTCCAAATCCTTGATAAGCCATGACTATTCCAACTATTGCCGCTCCTATAGTTCCCCCTAAAGTTGAAAAGAAAAATCTTTTGAATTGCAATGTTTTGGAAACATAAGCTTGTTGAACATTTTTTACTCCTGATATTAAAATTGTGATTCCCAATACTCTTGTAACCGGAGTTAATTCTGGTTTCCCATAAAATACTGAAATAACAGGTGCCACAAAAAATAATATCAAATATAATATAATACACCAGAGTACATTAAAATAAAATACACTTGAAAAATCTATATCATCTGCATCTTTTTTCTGTATAAGAGCATTTCCCATTCCACTATCCACAAAAACATTCAAAATATTTGTAAATATTGTAATTAAGGCAATTACACCATAATCATCTGGCATTAAAATTCTGGCAAGAACAATAGATACCACAAAGCCAACGCCTTGTGCACCACATCGTTCTGCGAAACGCCATATCAAATTACTCAGAACTTTTGTCTTTGTATCTTTTTTATCATTCATTTGAAATATGCCTCTTTCTCCTTAAGAACTCAATTTTGCATATAATTTTTCTACCCATCCCAATATTGGAAGAAATCTTGTTAAGTCTTTCATCCTCACATAATCTATGCACCATAACTGCAATGAAATATCTTAAACCTAAAATAAACATTTATATTTTGTCATTTTTTTATTCTTTATCAATCTCAAAACTCTTTTAACTATCATTACACACCATTCTGTAAAATTAGGAAAGATTGACTACATTTGAAATTCAATCCAAAGAATTAATTTATCTCTGGTTTTTATATGATTAAACATAGGGTTAAAAAC
>CAMWUK010000153.1 GCA_947177415.1 uncultured Clostridiaceae bacterium | reverse complement strand
GCACGCAAAATATCCATCTGTCCAAAATGTATGCTCTTTCCAAAAGTGTTTTTTTTAATAATTTGGATACCGTCTCCAAAGCAGTTGATTTTCCAAACCGTCTTGGACGGCTTACACAAACATATCTTTTTGTTTTATTAAGTTTCTTGTTGGTAAAGGAAATTAATTCTGTTTTATCAATATAAATATCATCATTGGATGCAATCCGGAAAGCATCATTGCATGGATTCAAATATAATCCCATGTAGTCTGCACCTCTTTTCTTATGGGGTTTCTCTAGTTGCCCAATCAACACGGTTTTCCCTTCAAAAGCAAATCCATTATACTAATCTCTTTTAGTATAATGGATTTTATTTAAAATGAAAACACATTATTTACTTAATTTTTTCAATTTGCGTAACAGTTCAGCCGGGGACTGAACTGTTACCATCCGCTTTCTTTTATTTCTTTAACATATTGGAGCGATATATCCAAGTTGAATAGCTTTGGTTACAGCTTCCACCACTGAAGATACATCCAATTTTTCAAAAATATGCTGCAAGTGGTTGGAGAGTGTCCTTTCACTCATATATAGTTCATCAGCAACACATTTTCTTTTTTTGCCACTACTAATAAGCTGCATTATTTTCTTTTCCATACTAGTTAATTCTTCAATTATTATCTCATTACTTTCCTTCGGAAAGCAGGTATTTCCATGAAAAACATAGATTAATGATGTAATTAATTCATTAGGACTAATATTTTTATTTAGAAACCCACTTACACCGATTTTCTTTGCTTCGTGCCTATATACAGGCAAATCATAACCCGTAAGCACTATTATTTTTACGTCATTATATTTCTCCAATATATTTGATGCTATTTCTAAACCATCTATATTACTTAGCTTGCCAAGATTAATATCCATTAATATAATGTCTATGTTTCTATCACAAATGATTTTATCTATGCTTTGAATATCCTGTGTCACATAAAACTGTTCAATTTCATTATACTCATCTAAAGTAACGGAAAGACTTTTGGCAAAAAGACTATGATCATCAACTAACAAAATATTGATAAGAAACATCTCCTTTCATTGGAACTCTGATTTGTATGCAAATACCATGGGGTATATTGTCTGTAATATTCATTGTTCCTCCTATATGATCTATTTGCTCTGCAATAGATATAAGTCCCTTATGTTTTGATTTGTCTACAGAAGTTAAACAACCTGCATTGGCGGTTCCATTATCACTAACACACAATTTAATAACATTCTTTTTCTGTGTAAGAGTTACCCAAGCCCGGCTGCCATTGGAATGTTTATAAACATTTGTAAGCAGCTCTTTAAGCAAACGATATATCATCATGTTGTATGGTTCCACTAAAAACACGGTATCCGGGCAATCAAAGGAAACTACAATATCTCGTTGAGAAAAAGATTCTGAAATAGCTTCCAGCAAATTTTGATAATTTTCTTTTATTGTTAAGTTTTTCAAAATAACAGGGTGATAATCCTGCATCTGTTCACGAATATGGGTATTTAGACTGTCAAGTGTTTCAATAATGATATCTTGTATATCTGGATGGTGAACTTTTGTCATCATATTTTTTATGGAAAGCAGGTCCTGAAGTATATCATCGTGAAGGAAATTTGCAAATTCTGTTTTCAATTCTTCCTCTTGCTGCAACTGTTTCAGAGCTGTATTATATTTACTGTCCTTAATGATTTTACTTCTGCCTTGTTTTAAACTATGCCCTAAAACAATATTACAAATATAAAGAAACGCAAACAACGTGTTTATCATTATGAATAGATCTTCATAACTGTTTCCTGTAAATATAAAGATTAATCCAAGAATAAAAAGTGACACGCAGATGATAAGCACTGTTTGCATTCTGCTAAAAACAGTAGAAAGTGGAAAACTACTATGTTCTTTAAGCAAAATACCATGAACGCTCAGAAAAAACAAAAGTACTGGTAAATATATTCCAAAATTAGAAATATGACCTTGTACCTCAATTGTAGCAAAGTAGTAAACGAAAAAGGTTATTGTGATAGTTGTTGTAGAAAACAAAATACTTTTCCATTCATTTTTCAAAACAAATATAATTCTTTTGTAATGATAGATTATTATAAACAAAAAACAAAACCAATTTACCAGAAATTGTATTCCATATACACATGCATACACCCTGCTTGATATGCCAACACCTACAAGTGAAATAATGCAAGTTACAAGTAATATCAGATTAACCATCTTTCCAAATTTATATCCACTTCCCTGAAACAAGAACATAAGAATAAATTTGATAGACACATACCATATAACCGGACTTAATATAATAAAAAGCAGATTTTCTATTATATCCTCTTCAAAAGACAGAAGTACATACCAGCTATCTAATGCCAATAGTCCACAGAATAGCCAAATCACCTTATTTTCTCTAACATTACAGGAACTGATATATGTAATGTCTATTAACATGAGGGAGGATATAAACATTGGAATACTACTTTGTATACTCATTTGTCCTTCATTTCTACGCCAACATATATATAAGATAAGCAAGATGTAGTTTATCCAAAATACTAGTTTCAATGCTGTATTTTTCATTCTTTGCTCTCCTTTTTTGTTACTGTTCACACCTACGGTGCAAACAGTAACGGAATCCAGCCTATTTATAATTCGCCTTCGGTGAAAGGCTGGATTCTTCTCTACCGCTACTTGTTCTTACGTACTTTGCAACAAGTGCAAAGTACTACCTGTGAACAGTAACCCTTTTTCTTAGTATTATAACACCTGTGAACAGATAAATAAACTAAGCATTACCTTTTATATGCCATTTTATAGCAGCTGCGAACGGTAAGAAGATAGTATATCAAATAAATAATAGATGTCATTACTACAGCAAGGACAACTGGAACATATTGGCTAAAATTATTTCCTAACAGGTTTTGCATTAATGCTATCTTATATACTACAGTTGCAAAAATGCAATCTAACATTCCGAGAACAAATGGAATACTAAAAAAAGCCAATACCTGCTTACGGATTATTTTTTTTATACACTGATTCGTATATCCCATTTTGATTAAAATTTCATAATCTGGTTTAGAATCGGAAATTGCAGATATATTGTTGAAATACAAAATACTTCCTACTGCAATAAAAAACAACACAACAAGAAATCCAATTAACAGGAAAGTGGAACTGTTTAGGGAAATCACCTCATTTATTCTATGAGAGTGACCTTGTAAACAAGAAGCTTTATTAAGCTTATTGTTAAGTTCTGTATACAGGGCTTCGTTATCTTTAATCCCTTTTCCATTAATGCTTAGAATGCTTGTTACATCTGTATTAGATGCACTTATCTGATTGTAAAGGCTATCGCTGACAATTAAAGTACCAATACTATTTGCAAAAGATAACGGATTTTTTAGAGTTACATCTTTTACAGTCAGTGGTACATCTTTTCCACCTATAATCAATGGATATATGCTGCCAATCTCGGAACTGTCATCACTGTTAGGCTGATACTTAACTAAAATACATTCCTCATCACTCAATTCCGATATAGAAGCTGCTACCTTATCTTTGCCTTGTGCCTGTAAAAGTGTAATATAATTTGTGTATGAAATACATTCAAATCCGGCTTTACGTAAGATTTTTTCGTTGTCTGAATCACCTTTTGCAGTTCCTACGCTGTATTCCATAGGAAGATTAGATGCTGATGAAGTGACTTTGTAAATATCTGTTTGTGTAAAAGTAACTTCATCATCTGATACATATTGACCAATAATTTTCTTAGCAGTGTCTCTTTGTGTTTCATCTTCCATTCTAAACTCAATTTCAGAAGGGGCAATACGTGATACTGCAGCAATGGGATAATATACTGACAAAGCCATAACACTTGATACAGTTAATGCAGCTGCCGAAAGCAACGTAATCATAATTAAAGTCTTTGCATTAGAACGAATACGATAAATAAAGTTCGGAATTGTAATTATTTTCCTTTCTGTATAAAAATTCCTTTTATTATTTTTACTTTTCATCATCACATATGGCAGAAAAGACGAAATAAATAATATTGTTCCAAACATAACGAGTACTGCTGTCAGCAAACCGATAGGATAATATCCAATAGATGCCCAGACAGACTTTGTTCCACTGAAAATATTCAATGACAATCCATAGCCTGATATAATCATTATGAAACCAAGCAAGGCTGGCAAACAATGGAATTTTAAATTCTTTTCTGCTTTCTTTTCAAAACGTATTAGTTCCATAAGAGAGGTCTTCAAAAGAAATATACTGTTTAATATGGACAATACAAAGACAACCAATAGAATAAAGCAGGCACTTTTTACAACAGCACCTATGTTAAAAAGTGGTATTTGTGAACTGTCTATTGAAAGATTCAATAGGGCTGTAATGCCAATAACAATGCCTTTATGTACGATTGCTCCTAAAACTAATCCGGCAGCAAAAGCACCAGAACAGATTAAAATATTTTCAAAGGTAAGCAGTGATAATATGTTGGACTTTCTATATCCCAACAATGCATAAATACCAAGTTCTTTTGTACGGCGTTTGAGGAAGAAACGATTGGAATGTGCCATATAAAATATTACAAATACCATTAAGAATATAGAAATACCTTTGCACATTGACTCAACTCGTCCATCTGTAGATATTTTTTCCAACATTACACTATTCATCGAAAATGATGTAAAAGCAAAAAAAACAGTGTTTACAAGTGACACAGAAAATAAATAATGAGCATAAAATAAAAAGCTTTTTTTTAGGTTCTTATATGCCATAGATACCGTATTCATTATTTTCCCCCTCCGTATCTTTCATTATCTAATTTTGCTATTTCCATAGCAATAGACTCATAAAAATCACACCTGCTGCCGTTATCCTTAAGCAGTTCCTTAATGATACAACCATCTTTGAAAATAAAAATGCGATTGGCAAAACTTGCAGCATAAGCATCGTGAGTAACCATTAGTATTGTGGTGTGCAGTTCTTGGTTAGCTTCCAGCAAAGCATTTAATAATTCTGTAGCTGAGCTTGAATCTAAAGCTCCCGTCGGCTCATCGGCAAATAAAATACTTGGCTTTTTTATAATGGCTCTTGCGGCAGATGCTCTTTGCCGTTGTCCACCAGATAATTCACTTGGATATTTGTCCAACTGTGATGCTATACCAAACCTCTCAGCTAAACTTTGCACCTTACTTTCAATTTTTTTAGGATGCTGCTTTAAAAGAGTAAGAGGAACAGCTATATTTTCACGTATTGTAAGGCTGTCAAGCAGAAAATATTCTTGAAAAATAAAGCCCAGATTATCTTTACGAAAATCCGCTGCCCCTGTTTTATTGAGTTCTTTTAAGTTTACACCATTAATCCAAATATCTCCACTTGTAGGGGTATCAATGGTGGAAAGAACATTAAGCAAAGTGGTCTTTCCAGAACCAGATGCTCCCATGATGCCAATAAACTCACCTTCAACAACGGAAAAGGACACCTTCTTTAAACTTGGCCCTTGTGCCTTTTCATACATTTTTGTTACTTCTTTTGCCTCTAATAGTGTAGTCATTATGAAACCTCCTTGTTACTGTTTGATTAGATGACTACATTGTACTATTGCAAATAAAAAAATAAATGAGTAAATCAGGCATTTTTTTGTGTGATTTACTCATTCAAACATACTACACCTCTTTAAACTTCTCCTCTCTTGAAATTTAATTTTGAAAAGACACCCACCAGCAACTTCTGATGGGTGTCTTTTCTTTTCACGTACTATACTAAAAACTCTCTACTTTCTCACCTTTCCCTTTATATATGGAAATTACCCTTTTTATGCCATTGTAGTTTCCTCTTTTTCTTTTTTGCTATGCAATACATCAGACAGTTTTTCCATGCCTGCCTGCATATTTTGCATAGATTTTACAATAACATCCAATCCAGCTACCTGTTCTTCCGTAGATACACTGATTTCTCCTGTTGTTCCCACTGATTTTTTAGAAATATCCTCTACACGTTTCATAACTTCTAATAACTGGTCTTTAATCTCTACAATATCCGCCAACTCGCTCTTTAGCAATTCTGTTACTTTAATTACTTCCTCTGAAGATTTCAGTATGTCCTTAAATATTTTAACTGTATCCTCTAATTTATTATTAGAATCATTGACTACATCATTATTACGGTTCATAACCCTATGGGTATCTTCTACAGTTTCTATAATATCTTTCAATATTGTGTCGATTTTTCCAGTTGCATCAGTGGATTGTGCAGATAAAGAATTGATTTCATCAGCCACTACTGCAAAACCTTTTCCCGCCTCACCAGCCCTGGCTGCCTCAATTGCCGCATTTAGGGCAAGTAAATTAGTCTGCTCAGCAATTTCCCGTATACTCTCAATAATACCACCAATAGAACTTGATTTATGGGACAAATCTGCTACTCCGTCTGAAGCAACTTGTGTAGTCTTAATATTCTCCTCAAATTTCTTTGACAATTCCCTAATTGCTGTAATTCCTTCATCATTTTTTTCTTTTAATTCTTTCATAGTTTCTACAGTCTGGCTAACACGCTCTTCCGAACTTATAATTTTCTCATTCAGCTTTCCAAATACTGCAAGACTTCCCTCTGCTTCATTAATCTGCACATCCGCACTGTTGCTAATTTCCTGAATAGATGCTGCTATTTCCTCTGTATTGCCTTCAAATTCCTGAAGAGAATCAAATATCTTAGAAGACGATTCTTCCAGACTATCAAAGGACATCTGGACATTATGCAATATTTCCTTTGTTTCGGTTTCCTTTTCCTTTACTTTGGCATATAAAGAATTAGTATAAGTTATAATCAAATATACAGTAATTGCCAAAAGCACATACACAATTAAAATAAATATCCACACAATTGGGTTATGTAAACTAAAATATGCTTTTTGGAATATTAGCAATGCAATCAGATTTATAATAGCAGTAACTCCTGTGGTTACTTTTAATAATGTAATATCATAAAAAATAATAATCATAACTGTGTTTAGAAAATATGCATGTGTCATAGCAGCAAATCTGCCTTCTCCATCTGCAACCATTGTAATAGCACCAAATACCGGCATCATACAAGCATACAGATATTTGGCTTTTGTTCCAAGCTGCTTTTCAAATACACGGATTAGTATTGCAGCAACTGGCATTAACAAAATAGATGTATCCTTTACATTCCCTTTCAAAAACAGAATAACAAAAATACATGCTGCAATTGGAATTAAAAATCCCCACACACCCAGCATAATTAGGTTCATTTTTCTTTCTTGTTCGTAATTTTTTTCCATAGTATAACCCCCTTTTTTTATAATGTTTATACCAAGTTTACTACCTTGAAATTCTTATTAATTGGTAACTGTTCAGAACCATGAACAGTTACGTTTAAGCCCATAATAATTCGCCTTCGGCGAAGGGGCTTAAACATTACATAATTTATTTTTTCTTACGAAACACGCAGTAAATGCGTGTTTCTACCTGAATAGTTACATTAATTGTTAATATTGGTAGAGACAGCATACACAGGTTGTCCCTGCACCAACCGTCCAAAAAATAACATAATCTCCAATCTCAAGTTCATTATTTTCAACTGCTCTTACGTATGCCAACATAGGACTGGTTGTTCCTGTATAACCAAATTCATCTCCAATAAAAGTAAATTTATCCATACTCTCCCCTAGATCCTCTGCAACCATTTTGATATTGTTTAATGCAAATTGTGATAGAAAGTATTTCTTTATGTGACTCTTTTCCAGATTATTTCGGAATAAAATTTCCTCTATGGAGATTTTTGCACTATAGAATGCTCCACTTAAATCAAAGGAATCCCATCTTACTAGTTTATCTTGTGTTGACAAACTCCTATCTTTAATAACATTGGACATTCCCTTTGCTGGCAGCAAAATCTTATCATGATGGCTAGAATTTGTATAAAAATCAGAATCAATAAATCCCCGGTTTGAATTAAATACATTTTCGATAACCATCGCACAAGCAGAATCACCAAAATTAGAATATGTAATAGCCTCACGATATCTGGAATAACGGTTCAATTGATCTGAACCAACAATTAAAACATATTTTAAGTTTTGATTATTTCTCATGACTCTGGAAATCTGATCAAGAGCAACCGTCATTCCTGCACAATTGGCATTTAAATCATACACTCCACATTTTTGTCCCGCATTTAGCATAGAATGTAACTTAATTGCATTGGATGGTGCAATATACTCTGGTGTACCAGAAGAAAAAACAATCATTCCCAGTTGAGATGCCTTTACATGGGTTTTTTCTAATACTTCCTTTGCAGCCATATATCCCATAGTAAGCATATTTTCTTGTTCATCATCTGAAATATATCTCTCTTTTCTTCCAGTTGCTTTTAACAGTCCATTGATATCTTTTCCCTGCTTTTTGAAATGTTCAATAAAATACTCATTTCCCACCTTATGTTCAGGATGATAATATGCGATTCCCTTAATCATTGCGTTATTGTTCATAATAATTCCCCCTTAACTTATGTTATTTGTACTTTTATACTTTGATTATCATTTGTAGTTTTTAATAAGAATCTCTTCTCCTATTTTTTCTCCTTGGAACTTTATACCCTTCCATCACTGTCACCTCCTTATGTTCTCGTCCATACTTATGAAAAGTAACTAATTAACTGCTTATCTCCTTTCCCCACATATTGTTCTAATCCACCCTCTTGTTATCATATACTCAACCTTTTCTCTTGATTAGATAAAAGATATAGAGAAAAATGGTTGTAGTCATTATTGTAAATGTCTATGCTGCCTTTCGCAGTGACACCATAAACAAAAGTTGATTACAACTCACTATTTAATATAATGTACAAATTCGTTTATTTTATCTTTAACTACCTCTGTGTCCTCATAAATTGCTGCATGCCCCTTATAAGGTAAAATCAGCAATTCACTATCTTTTATCCTTTTCCATGTTTCAATTCCTGCATTTGGCAATACTATTGTGTCATCACTGCCATGAACCACTAATGTAGGAATAGAAATCTCATTACACTTTTCTAACTGATTATATGCATTAGATATCATCAAATCGTTGTATCCGATTAAGTCATCAACCTTTGTCTGCAAAAATGTGTCACTGATTTTTTCCTGTTCTTCTTCTGGTGTATTCTTTCCAAATAAATATTGAATAATTTCTGATGTTTTAAATTGTTCTGGTGGCATATTCTTAAGTTCATCTACCAGAGGGGTAAAATTCTTCAAGTCTGCTCCACTGCTTAAAATAACCATTCCCATTAAATCAAACTGTTTTCTCTGGGCAATATCAAAAACAATTGCCCCACCCATAGAATACCCTAACAAAATTATCTTTTTACTAATAATTTTATCATTCTGTAATATACCGATACTAGCTTCTACAGCCTTTGATAAATCAGTTATTTCTTTTGGCACTTGTCCTCTGGATTTTCCGTGTGCTGTTAAATCAAAACTAATACAGTTAAATTGTGGAAACATTTTTGCTAAAGGTAGCATGCCTTCCTTTGTCATAGTTGAACCATGTAAAAACACAAGTGAAATACTGGATCTTTTATTCCCCATTTGTACATACTTTAACGCTTTACTGTTTATAATTCCCCTCATCTGTATTCTCTCCCCCTTCCGAACTATAAATTTTTGCAATAAATTGTACTATGTAATTTGAAGTATAAATTAATGTAATTGTTTAATTAGATAATAACTATAT
>CAMWUK010000152.1 GCA_947177415.1 uncultured Clostridiaceae bacterium | reverse complement strand
ATTTAATATGTTGATAAGCTAATTTGTCTCTATAATAAGTTTCTAATTTATGGACAACCTCTGATAAGTAAAACTCCTCTTCTTTTACTGTAAATTCTATAAAATTTTCACTGGTACTTTGCATAATCTGAATGAGAAATGCTTCAATCTCATCTGCTTTTCTATTGATATTTTCTGCCACCTCCTTTTCTTTTTCTTTACTGTTATATAAATTTCTTGATAACGCTTTTGCATATAACTTAATGGCAGAAAGTGGAGTTTTAATATCATGAGATAAAGATAATAGCAATGTGCTTTTCTCTTTTTGCATGGAGAGACACCATTTCCTTTGCTGTTCCAAATGTTCCTTCAGCAAATTAAGTCCCCAGACAAAATCACCAAAATATTTATTTTTTTCTACGGTAAGAGGTATTGTGATATTTCCTTTTGCCAACTCATAAGGTACCTGCCGGATTCTCTCAAATGGCACTATAATCTTTCTTTTTACATACCATAAAATCATCAGAACATCTATTGCTATTAGAGACAATATTATATTGAATATTATTATCTCATCCTTTCTACTCTTCTTTTCTCCTATTTCCACATCAAAACGGTAATAATCTCCATTTATTTTGCGAATCTGGTAAGTGTATTCTGTTTCTTTCATAAACATTTGCAGTTTATTTAATTTTTCCTTCTCCTTGGTTTCCTCTTTTAGAGACAATACCTTTACTTGCTTTATAGTTGGATACTTTTGTCTGTTTACTTGATTTATCCCAAATTTTTCAATTTCATCTCCCATTCTCTTGACTTCAACTTTATAAAAATCTGCATCTGATTTTTCCATATAAAAGACACAGAAATTAGCCCCTGCCATGAATAGCATAAGCAAAAAAATAATGCAAAACCATAACTTTTGAAAATCTTTCATTACTAATGCCCCCTATTCAAAGCGATAGCCTATCCCCCATACTGTTACAATATGCTTTGGTACTTTTGGATTATCTTCAATTTTTTGGCGAAGCCATTTTACATGTACCGTTAAGGTCTGAGGCTCAGAAAAACTGTCAAATCCCCAAACCTTCTGAAACAATAGCTCCTTTGAAAGAGTTTTTCCTGGATTTTCCATAAAAAACTGTAAAAGTTCAAACTCTTTCACATTAAGTGTAAGCTCCATTTTTCCCTTAAATCCCTTTCGTTTAACCTTATCTAACTGTATATCACCACAAATAATTTTATCTTCATCATATCTCCTTTTAAAAATGCCATCAATCTTTGCAAGAAGAATATCTATATCATAAGGTTTTTCCATATAATCATCTGCACCCAGAATCAAACCATTCAATTTATCTTCCTTCTCAATCTTTGCACTGGTAATGATAATTGGTGCATTGGAAGTCTCCCTGATTTTTTTGCATACACCAAATCCATCTATTCCTGGCAACATAATGTCCAATACCACAAGCTTAGGATTTTCTTTTTCAAAATATTCCACACCAATTTCTCCATTATTTGCAAGACAGACAGAATAACCTTCTGCCGACAAAAAATCATGAAGAAGTGTACTAATTTCTTCATTATCTTCTATAATTAAAATATCCATTCTTACCATCCCATTTCTATTAACCAGTTATTTATAATCCTCTCTCTTTCTTTTAATGTGGACTCCTTCTCATACTTACCTAAATTATATTCTTCCTTAATATTCCCGTCAACAATATAGAGGACTTTGCTACATTTTGCTGCTACTTTCATATCATGGGTAACCATCATAATCGTGGTTCCTTCTTCGTTAATCTTTCTTAATTCTTCCATAACTTCTCCAGAAGAAGTGCGGTTCAATGCTCCTGTTGGCTCATCTGCAAAAATTATCTTGGGATGGTTAATAAGACTTCTGCAAATACAGGCACGTTGCAACTGTCCCCCAGACACTTCTGTAATATCATTATCTGCCACTTCAAGAATTCCAAGTTTCTTCATTAAGGTTTTACCATAATTTACTTTTTCTTTTTTTGATGCATTATTTTTCTTTGATTGACATGCTGGTAGAATAATATTATCTAGTATAGTCAAATTTTTTAACATATACATTTGTTGAAATATAAATCCCATTTCATCCAGCCTGAGAACCGCAAGTTCCTGCTGGGACATTTTTTCCATGTTTTTTCCTGCAAATTTTATACTGCCTGCTGTTATATTATCCATACCAGAAACCGAATAGAGCAGGGTAGATTTTCCTGAACCAGAAGGTCCCATAATCGCTATCATTTCCCCTTCTTCAATAGAAAAATTCACATTTCTTAATATATTATTTTGTCTCTTATTTACCACATAAGTTTTACATAAATCCTTTACTTCCAATACTTTTGCCATTCTCTTTTTCCTCCTTAATTATTCCATTGTTGCAGCTTCACTTGCTGGAATTTTGCGAATAAATTGTGCTATCAAAGCTCCTCCTATTATTGTTACCATCCATAATATTCCTGGATAAATTCCAAATATTTCTATAGGAACAATCTCAAAATCAACATGCTGTATGCCCATCATTCTAAATGCCTGTCCTGCAGTTACCTGTGAAATTGGAAGTGCAAGTATTTCTCCTATTATAATAGATAGTATCATAACCAATCCAATCCGCAGTGTATGCCACCAAACTAATGTAGAATTTTTAAATCCTAAAGCCTTCAAAAGAGCAATTTCACTTTTTTCTCTTGCAATAAAAGAACGTTCCATTAAAATTACAACCAATAGGTTAATTACCATACTAACTGCCACAAAAATCACTCGCACTGCATCTATCATTTTATGTGTTCCACCGCTGTAATAATCAATAAAGTCAGAACAGTTATACACTTGGTTTTTGGGGTACATTTCCTGAATAGTCCTCACTCTTTTGTCAATTTCCTTCTGATTTGGAGAATCCTTAAAGGTAATCTGATATCCAACACATCCAACTGCCTGCTTAAAATTCAATTTAAGATCCGGATGTAACCGCACACCTTCTCCCATATTACTAAATGTCTGGAATATTCCTGTCACTAAAACCTTTTTCTCTCCTTCTGCTGTAACCATAGTAACTGTATCTCCAATTTTGGCATCTATTTCTTCTGCAACTAATGGTGTTATTGCAATCTCATCTGCTGCCATTGGTGCCTCACCTTTTATGTAATCATAGTTTGTTGTTTCCTGGTTTACCCCCATAAAAGAACTGGATTTGTAACTTTTATTTCCTTTTTCATAAGTGAATTTAAAATACACTTCCATTCCAATTTCACATGGCATATCTTTTTTTTCGATTTCGTTTCTTACCTGATCCATACGTTCCCGGCTTTTGGTCTGTCCATCTTCTTTTATAATATATTGATAGCCAGCTTCTTCATTCCGAATAAACACATCGGTTTTCGCCATTCCATACAAATTTAAAACCTTACTTCCCTTCAGAGTATTCATTGTATTTACCATTATGAGAATTACAAGCAGTCCAATGGTAAAAGCTACCATCATCACACTGTATCTTTTTAAATTGCTAAAAATGTCATTGACTGTCAAAAAATGAACCGGCCGGAGCTGGCTCTTTGACAAAGAAAATACTCCTTTTTTTTGATACCGTTGTCCATTAGAACCATTGCGGATTGCATCAATTGGAGAAAATTTTTTTAACTTACCAGTACAACGGTAACAATACCATACTACAATTGCTACAACAAAAATTGCGGAAATCACATTAAATCCATATCCATACCCATTTTCCATAACTATAGTCTGGGAAGCACTTTGCAACAAAGCATCACCAAATGGAATCCCACCAATCATTCCAACAATTGCACCAAACAATACCATAACAAAATATTTAACCAGATATAATCCCCTGATACTTTTATGTGGCAATCCAATCGCCTTCATTACACCAATTTCCCTAAATTCTTCCTCTAAAGTAAAATAAATGGTAAATCTTAAAACCGCAAAGGCAATTAAAATCAAGCAGACACTCATTATCAAAAGGGCAATTGCCACTATCATATCCATAACATAAGTCATACGTATAAGACCTTTTGTTCCATTAAAAACAATATTGATATCTGCTTTGCTTAGTGCATCCTTCACGGTTGATACATCCTTACAATTTAGATACCCAAGTTCTCCCTCTTGTATATCACCTGGTTTTCTCATAAGTATATCAAAGTCTGCCTTGCTCACCAGAAAACGTTCCATAGACATTAAAGCACTTCCCATAACAGCATCTTTCACTCCATCTGCTACAATAAGAGTCATTGTTGTGTCCTGAAATGTAATTTTCACTTTATCTCCCTTTTTGATCTGATTATTATTCATATATTTTACAGGAAGCAATACTTCTCCCTTTTTTACATTTGTAATCTGCTGATTATTCTCATCAAAAAATTCAATGCCACGGTTTTCAAAATAGGTAAGTACCGGACCTTGCGTCTCCGTTTTTTTTCCATTTACTTTTACTTGATTGCCACTAAAATATACTAATCTTTCTATCTTCTTTGATGTAATTCCTGGTATCTCTTTCAATGCCTCTTCTAAAGATTGTTTTCCCTCAATATCTGTAGTTGCTACTAAATAATCCGGCATTTTTGCTTTGTCAAAATAGTCTTCCAATGCACTGCTCACTGCTACAATATTATTCACACTACTACTTACAAACATGGTCGCCAGAACAATAAAAAGAAACAATATTACGTTCATAGTTACTTTTCTCTTTAAGTCTTTTTTCAAAATGTTCCAATACATATTTTCTTTCTCCTTCCTGTCTTATATGCATACTATATTAGAGAAATTATTAAAAAATCCTTAAATATATCAAAAAGCAAAAAGAGATTCCACATTAAAACTATATGTGAAATCCCTTTCTTTATCTTTCAACTATCTTTTTAACTCAATTGAAAATAATTCTGTATTGCCAAAGTATGTTACAATCTACGTTTACTTACGAACTCCGCAGTAAATGTGTAGTTCTATATTAAACCATTACAAAAATTCTTCTAAATGGTCTACATATTCTGTACCATGAACTTCCAGATCCATTTTCTCAAATAACCTGATGTGTTCTTCTTCGTCGCATCCTTCCCCCGAAAATGGAATTACATAAATATCTTTATTTCCTTGTTCTTCCCAGAAGCCTTCCTTTCTAAGCTCTCCCAGTGCTTCTGCCTGCCACATTCTGATTTGGGCTGCTTCCTGCTCCGCTTTTTCTTCCAATTCTCTGTTTCCCTCATCTCCTACTTTTATACAGTTTTCTTGTAAATATTCCTTTACTTCCTTATACAGTGCAGTATTCCCTTCTAAGACATCCCACTCAAATATACAAAAACGATAGTACCATTCCATTCCCTCTTCTTCCCCACCATCGTCTTCTTCATCATCTAAGTTCTCCTGATACATTTCTTCTGTATTTAAATATATCGTTGTTCCATAATAATCCTTTTCTAAGTAAACCTTTTCCACCAGCTGCAAAATCTCAAAAGAAATCCCATAAATTTTCTGTTCTTTATAAATTTCATTTTGCAATCTTGGAAAAACTTCTTTTACTGCTTCCTTATATTTATCCATAAACCACTTTTTATCTAACATCTTTTTCTCCTATATTTTGTATTCCTATTTTAATTGTACTATTACAGATATGCCAGTGTACTATCTTTCATTTCCAGCATACAAATCTATAAAAGACATCTACTTAATCCATAAAGTACATAACTATACAATACCCTTATAGATATGGGCATCCATCCACGGAAAACCACTTCGTAGTGGTTTGATAACTTTTAACCTCTTCGGATTTTATGGACTTTGCAACATAGTGCAAAGTCCTGTACTGATACTTTTTAGCAAAATAAAGTTGGTTCAAAATCATCTAACTTCTCATTCCATATACCATTATGAAAATTTAAAAAGATTTCTTTACATTTTCCATAAGTTACTTCCTTTTCACACACATGTGTGCCATCTTCTTTTTCAATACCAATCTGTAAAGTTATCTCTCCATCATTAACTGCTGCCTGTACAAAACGTATTTCACTTATTAGCTTTTCAGATGTTAGAGTAACAAATTCATCAGTATCTTCTATAATTATCTCCAAAAATTCAAGGATATCTTCTTCTGTGTAATCCTGAAGTTCATACCCTTGATTTCTTAATGTATGATAATCTTTTGGTTCTGTTTTTTCAAATACCATTTCTTTATATTGTGCCATATTATTACTTCCTTTCTTTACCTTATTTTTTAATCCTTAATTATTTTATAATTATATAAAATTCTATACCTAATTTCAACAATTTCTATATATTGAACTTTTTTTATTATAAGTTTAATTGTAACTGTAAGGGTATCTGAACTGTTATGTTCAATTGATTAAATTTCTGTTGAAAAAATGTTGAGCTACAAACTGTAAAGTTTAGCTTAATACTATTTTTATTAATCGCATAAAACCATTGAACTAATTTGAACTTTATGCTATACTATAAAAAACTTAAAATTATACTTTATTGAACATTATGCAAAAAGGAAAGGATGTGATTTTGTGACCACATTTTCAAATCGTTTAAAAGAATGTATGAAGCAAAAAGGCTATAAACAAGTTGATGTTATCCGTTTAGTTGAAGGACTTGAAAATACACAGAATGTAAAACTGGGAAAGAGTCATATTAGCCAGTATATTAGTGGTAAAACAATTCCTCGGAAAGAAGTTTTATCTGCTTTGGCAACTGTTTTAGAGGTTAGTCCAGAATGGCTGTCAGGAGCTTCAGACAACAAAACAAATTTGTCTTTACAAGAAAAAGTTCAAAATCCGATTATTAACAATTCAATTTCAACTTATACACAAAAAAATACCAGAAAGGATGAAAATATCATGGACATACCCAAAACCAGAGCATTTACTAAGTCAAAAAAATTAGATCATGTTTTATATGATGTACGTGGACCTGTATTAGAAGAAGCTAACCGAATGGAAGAAGCAGGCACTCACATCTTAAAATTGAACATTGGAAATCCTGCACCTTTCGGGTTTCGGACTCCAGATGAGGTAATTTATGATATGCGTCAGCAATTACCAGATTGTGAAGGCTATTCTGATTCCAAAGGACTATTTTCGGCTCGTAAAGCCATTATGCAATATGCACAACTAAAAAATATCCCTAATGTTACCATAAATGATATTTACACGGGAAATGGTGTAAGCGAGTTGATTAGCCTATGTATGCAGGCATTATTAGATGAAGGTGATGAAATTTTAATCCCTTCCCCTGATTATCCTTTATGGACGGGAACCGCTACACTTGCAGGTGGTAAGGTGGTACACTATATTTGTGACGAAACTGCTGAATGGTATCCAGATTTAGATGATATCAGAAAAAAAATCACAAATAGAACCAAAGCCATTGTACTAATAAATCCAAACAATCCAACAGGTGCTCTATATCCAAAAGAGTTATTAGAAGAAATTGTAGAAATTGCCAGACAAAATCAATTAATTATTTTTTCTGATGAGATTTATGACCGTTTGGTTATGGATGGAGAAGAACATATTTCTATTGCTTCCCTTGCTCCTGATTTGTTTTGTATAACTTTTAGCGGCTTGTCTAAATCCCACATGATTGCAGGTTTTCGGATTGGCTGGATGGTTTTAAGTGGGAATAAAGAACTTGCAAAAGACTATATTTCAGGCATTAATATGTTATCTAATATGCGTTTATGTTCCAATGTTCCAGCACAATCCATTGTACAAACAGCACTTGGTGGCTATCAAAGCGTAAATAACTATATTGTACCAGGTGGAAGAATTTATGAACAAAGAGAACTTATTTATAATGCTTTAAATGATATACCTGGAATTAGTGTAGTAAAACCAAAAGCGGCTTTCTACGCTTTTCCAAAAATTGATATAAAAAAGTTCAATATTGTGAATGATGAAAAATTTGCTTTGGATTTTCTAAGGGAAAAGAAAGTTCTCGTTGTACACGGTGGCGGATTCAACTGGAAAGAACCTGACCACTTTAGAATTGTTTATCTTCCAAGACAAGAAGTTCTGGAGGAAGCTATGAATCATTTGGCTGATTTTATGTCACATTATCACCAATAAATTAGGTTTATGTGTCATACCATATATCATAAATTTTATTACTCAAACCTTATCTATAAATTATAGCTATGTACCTTGCCAATCAAATAACAGGCAGATATACGATTGCAAAAATTCAATGCTTATAAAACTTGCAATACTATTCCAAAACCGCTGAAATCACATTTTTAAATATAAACATTAATCGTTTGTTCATTTTTTGTGATAATATTAATTTAACCGAGATTATTCACGGTCTTAAGCATGAACTAAGTCTTATACAAACCGAAGACTTAGTCATGCTTAATAGGTCAATTGACGATGATTGCAGACAGGTGACGCTGCCAAGCGGCTCCTAGCTGCAATATAAGTTGTGAATAATTGAGGTTTAATTGTTAGTTTATCTTGAACATTTGAAATTTGACAATCGCTCTATTTGCCTTATGTTATACTTACATTCATAGCATGAACTCTCTTTATTGTAATTTTTTCTAGACAACTCAATTATATTCCTATCGGTTGGTTTATGTAATTTTTATGATGATAATTATTGTATTCTAAAATGCTTTTACAACACTTTATTTAAGTATAATTCAACCTTATGCAATAACATGAATAGTTTATCCATAATAAATGCCCTCTATACTATTATATTTCAAATATATATAATACAAATAATGATTATTTCATACATATTCTTCTGCATCTTTATGAATGAAAGTATAGTATTAGGATAAATCATAAAAATATTCTTGTAATTACCAATTTTATACTCATATCCTTGACTATTAAGTCAATCATCTAATTCCTCCATTTTACTCTCATTCAAAATAACACAACTCTAAAACGAGCTACTTCTTTAATTTTTCAAGTTTCTCGAGTTCCTGCAAAACAGCGTTCCGACAAAATGCTGTCTTTTTGAATCCCAAATTTTCGATTCTGGTAGATGTATTTTTGGGTAAATATATAGTGATTCTATCCACTTTCTCTCTACTTACTTTTACTCTTTCTCTATTTAAAAGAGTTTCAATTTCGTCAATGTGAATATAATCAAAGCAGTCTGCATATTGTAAAATGCAATCAAAATTTTGCTTTTGAACATATTCAAGAGCAGACTTATAATTGTCTGTTCTGCCAATAAACTCTCCTTTTTCGTTACTCTCGTTGACAGCAAATATTTTAAATTCTGTATTCATGTTTTTGCCTCCTTTTTCAAACATCTGTTTTAGTTGCGTTTCTGTAACCAGCTGACAAATTTTTTGTCAATCTTTCAGCAACATTTTGTAAATAAATTTCGGTTGCTTTTTTACACTCTTTAATTATCCCTTCATAATCACGAGATAATATCTCTTGCGAAATTTTATTCCCATTCAAAATAACACAACTCTAAAACAAGCCTTCCCTCATTTTGTAACATTTTGAAGTTTTATTCCCATTCAAAATAACACAACTCTAAAACAAACAAGATGGTTGACCGCAAAAATGACGGGTTTTATTCCCATTCAAAATAACACAACTCTAAAACATACTATTTCATAGCCTAGCAGTTCGGCTAGTTTTATTCCCATTCAAAATAACACAACTCTAAAACACCCAAACGCTTCAAATACATTTCCCTTTCGTTTTATTCCCATTCAAAATAACACAACTCTAAAACCGATATGTAAAAATTCAATGCCAATCATGGGTTTTATTCCCATTCAAAATAACACAACTCTAAAACCCTCTCACACTTTTTTAATGATATCAAAAAGTTTTATTCCCATTCAAAATAACACAACTCTAAAACCTAATTGAATTACGTTTGTCTTTCTTATGCGTTTTATTCCCATTCAAAATAACACAACTCTAAAACCTCTTATACATCATTAGCTATTGTGCTGACGTTTTATTCCCATTCAAAATAACACAACTCTAAAACTTACCCACTTAGGTGCGGTGTTTTGTACAAGTTTTATTCCCATTCAAAATAACACAACTCTAAAACTTACCCACTTAGGTGCGGT
>CAMWUK010000151.1 GCA_947177415.1 uncultured Clostridiaceae bacterium | reverse complement strand
AGACAAAAGACCCTTTGGTTAATGAAACTAGTACGCCTCAAAAGACAAATGTTCCAGTTGGAAGTAAAAATCCAAACAAAACACAGTCACCAATAGGGACGATAAAACCTAACAATACATTAACTCCAATCATTACTAATACACCAAATGGTCATCCGGTAAATTTAGCATTAAATTTTTACTTAGATCCATTTGATCCAGAACGACCAAATTCACAGTTTGTAAATGTTAATTTTGCAAATCACACAAAGGAAGACGTGTACATAGAAACAGAAGCATATATGACAACTAAAGGGGTTAATTATCCAGCAATGATTTGTGATACTAAAGAAGGTTATTTAGAGAAAATAGAACCAACGGAAGAGAATGATAGTTTGGGTAAGCATGTTATGTATGATTCAAAAGAATATGTAATGGGGAATTATACAGATGAAACTTTCTGGCTAAAATCCGATGAAAATTCAACATTTACATTTTTCATCCGAATAGGAGATAAAAGATATCGTGCAACAATAAATTATGACCAGAGAGGGGCTATATTTACAGAAGCCTCAGATACAGATGTGTTAGAACCATTCGCGACAAATACACCATCTACAAAAAAGCCAGTTTCGACAGATATACCAAAAGAAACAATAGCACCAATTGTGACACAAAAACCAAAGGAGACATTAGTTCCTGTTGAAACAAAGACACCAGTAAATTTGCCATTAAGTTTTTACTTAGATCCATTTGATCCAGAAGCACCAAATGCCCAGTTTGTAAATGTACATTTGGTAAACCATACAAAAGAGGATGTATATATAGAAACAGAAGCATATATGACAACCAAGGGAGTAAATTATCCAGCAATGATTTTTAATACAAAGGAAGGATATTTAGAGAAAGTAGAGCCAGTGGAAGAAGATGACACTTATGGTAAAACACTTATCTATGATTCAAAAGAATATGTAATGGAGAATTATACAGATGAAACTTTCTGGCTAAAATCCGATGAAAACTCAACATTTACATTCTTCTTCCGAATAGGAGATAAAAGATATCATGCAACAATAAATTATGACCAAGGAGGAGCTATATTTACAGAAGCATCTGACACAGATGTGTTACAACCACTTGTGACAAGTAAACCACAAGAAACAATAGCACCTGTTATGACAGAAAAACCAAAGGAAACAATAGCTCCAGTTGAAACAAAGACACCAGTGAAATTAGCATTAAATTTTTATTTAGATCCATTTGATCCAGAAGCACCAAATGCCCAGTTTGTAAATGTACATTTGGTAAACCATACAAAAGAGGATGTATATATAGAAACAGAAGCATATATGACAACCAAGGGAGTAAATTATCCAGCAATGATTTTGGGTTCAAAAGAAGGGTATTTAGAAAAAGTAGTACCAGTGGAAGAAGATAATACAGATGGTCAGTTAGTTACGTATGATTCCAAAGAATATGTAATGGAAAACTATACAGATGATACCTTATGGCTAAAATCGGATGAGAATTCAACATTTACATTCTTCTTCCGAATAGGAGATAAAAGATATCATGCAACGATAAATTATGACCAGGGAGGAGCTATATTTACAGAAGCATCAGATACAGATATGTTAGAGCCAATTGTGTCATATACACCTATTAAAGAATAAGCGAATTAATATGGGCTTAAACGTAACTGTTCATGGTTCTGAACAGTTACAGATTGTTTATATAAGTAAAAGATGCAGGACAGATTACATTAAAGTAATTGTCCTGCATCTTTTTATATATGTGGAATATTGGTTTATACTGAAATTTCCTAACTAATAGTCATTGAATCATCTACATTAAAATTATGTGAATTTTCATGTCTGGAAATTTGTACAAAATTTATGGTAATTGTTTATATCTTTGAAAAAAATAGAGATTATGATATTAAAGAATGGTATATCATATTAGATACAAAAATGATACAATTAAGAGGTAGTTTATTACAGGAGGAAAGTGTCATGAATAAAATACTTGTTGTAGAAGATGATGAAGCAATTGCAAATTTATTATATATGAATCTGAAAAAAGCCGGATATGAATGTAGGGTTGCATACGATGGAAATACGGCAGCAGATATGTTAGAAGAAGAAAAATTTGATTTGGGTTTGTTTGATATTATGATTCCGGAATTAGATGGATATGAATTGCAGCAATATGCAGCTACACTATCTGTTCCTGTAATTTTTCTTACTGCAAAGGGAACAACAATGGATAAGGTAAAAGGTTTAAAGGCAGGGGCAGAAGATTATATAACAAAACCATTCGAAATTTTAGAACTTCTGGCAAGAATTGAAAATGTTTTAAAAAGGTATCATAAAACTAAGACTCATTATTCCATAAAGGATTTAGAAATTGATGTGGCATCCCGGGAAGTAAAAAAGGGGGGAAAGCTAATAGAATTAACCTATAAGGAATTTGATTTGCTTTTGTTATTTATAAAAAATCCTAATATTGCATTATATAGAAGTGTAATTTATGAAAAAGTCTGGGAAAGTGAGTATATGGGAGAAAGCAGAACTGTTGATTTGCATGTACAGCGTTTAAGAAAAAAGACAGGATTAGTAAAAGAAATTTCTTCTGTATATAAGATTGGATATCGGTTCACTTTAAGTTAGTTTTAATTGGAGAAAAAAATGAAATTATTTTGGAAACAGTTTATAAGCATTGTTGGAATTGTTGCATTTGGTTTTGTTATTTTAGGTACAATTATGTTACAAGTGACTTTTCAAATGAATTTATCACGTGAGCAGAAACAAAATGAAAAAGATATGCAAATGTTTCATTATTCCTTAGAGGCATCTCTAAATGGCTTGCCAGATGGATACCCAGCAAATGAAAATACCATTATAGGTATAGTTGAGGTAATTTATGATAATATAGGGGACAATCAGGATGATATCTTTGTATATCAAAAGGATGGCACAGTAATTTATAAAAATAATAAAAATGATCATAAGAATTGGGATATTACATTAGAAAAAAATCAAGGTGCTGTGAGAATACAAACAGTAAACGAATCTCATTATTTAGAGAGCTTATTGGTGGTAGATATGAATGGCACAAAATTTTATATTTCACAATATAAGAATATAGAATTTATATATCAAAACCAGAGTCAGTTTTCTAAAATTTATTTTATAGTATTATGTGTCGTTCTGATAATATCTCTGCTTGTTGCAATCATTATCTCACGCAGCTTGGCAAAGCCTGTTTTACAATTATCAAATGCTACAAATGCATTTGCAAACGGAAATTTTGAAAGCAGGGTTGTAGTAAAGGGAAGAAATGAAATCTCAGATTTAATGAGAAACTTTAATGAAATGGCAAATCAGCTGGAACAGAATGTATCAGAATTAAAGGCAGCAGCAAAAAGGCAGGAAGCATTTACCGGAGCGTTTGCTCATGAGTTAAAAACACCATTAACTTCTATTATTGGTTATAGTGAAATGCTAAAAACTATGGAGTTAAATAGCGAGGAAAGAATAGACTGTGCCAATTATATCAATCAACAAGGAAAGAGACTAGAACGGTTATCGTACAAAATGCTTGAATTGGTAGGAATTTCACATGGAGAAATAGAATGGAAACCATTTTCGGTTTTTGAAGTAATAAAAGAGGTTGAAAAAGTAGTACAAAGGAAACTAAGAGCAAATAATATAGTGCTTGAATCTCAAGTGGAAGAGGAAAATATCTTTGGAGAAGAGGATTTGTTTCTTTCATTAATTTTAAATTTGGTTGACAATGCCAGAAAAGCAATTAAAACAGATGGTATCATCCATATAGAGGGAAAAAGAACAAAAGAAGTATATACATTGTCTGTATCTGATAATGGTTGTGGAATTCCGGAAGAGGAGTTGGAAAGAATTACAGAAGCTTTTTATATGGTTAATAAGTCAAGAGCAAGAAAAGAAGGCGGAGCAGGGTTAGGGATGGCTTTATGTGAGGAAATTATAAAATATCATCATTGGGAGTGGCATATTGAGAGTAAAATGGGAACAGGAACTAAAGTAGAAATTTTAATAATCCAAGATGTGAATTATGGGTAATAGTTCAGGTAGGTCTGCACACCCCACTGAACTGTTACAATTATTGAGTATAAGATAGATTATACTAAAGGACAAGTATTTAAAATGGAGGATTGGATGAGTAAAATAAAAGTATTGGTTAATATTGTTATTGTCTGTATTATATTATTCTTAGCAGTTTATCTTCCTGGTATTGTTTCTTCATATTTGCAAAAATCATTAGAAGGTGAAATAAATTATGTAGATGTGGGGGGAAGGACATACGAGGTAAAGTATAACAATATATGGGAAAAAATTGTTAGTATTCATAAATATGAAGAAGATGGCGAAGAATTGGAAACAGTTCCTATTGCAATAGAAGTAACAGAAGAATTAAAAGAAAATTTGACACGGCATGTTGAACAACAATTTAATAATATTCAAGAAGGAATTATGTATAAGTTCTCTAATATAAGTAAAGAAGATTTGATATCTTGTGAGAAATATGCTATATATAGTTCTAATGAAGTAAATGGAATTTCTTTTTGGAATTTAAAATATGAAAGAGGAAAAGAAAATATTCAAATTGTGATGGATGCTGAATTTAATTATATTTATTTTTTTGTGGTGACAATAAAGTCAAAAAATGCAGAGGCGATCATAAAAAAATGTATAAAAACAATAAAGTCCTCCTCAGAGGAGTCATACTACTTATGGCTAGATAATATAGAGCATTATTTTAATATTAGAGCAGGTGATGGAAACTATAGTTTTGATACTTCTGTATATAAATATCCCCGTTATAGCGAAAAGGATAGAGATATTATATCCTTTAACACTCCTTTAGAATATTGGGAAGCAGATAAAATAAAAGATATTTCACAATATAAGAGTTATGATAAAGCAAGTGCTAGTGAGGGAAGATGGATGCTATTATATATGACCTATGATTATCAGAAAAAGGAAAAAAAGATAACTATAGAGTGGGGAATTAATTTTCATCTTTTTGAAAATATGATACAATTTTGATACTTTTTAGAAACGAAATGGATACAGTAATAAGTTATTCTTTTGGAAAGGAGGAGAATGACTTATGAATAAAACAAATATACAAAAGAGCAAGAGAGCAGAAAGGAAAAGACGTAGACAACGAATAGTAAGAATGCAGTTATTGGCAATTATGGCAACTATCAGTTTTATTGTTTTTTTAGTATATAATAAAATTCATATTAAGGAACAACAAGAAGTAAAAGTCGAACCTACAAAAGAATTACAACAAAGCTACCCTCAAGAGAAAACAACAAAAAAGAAAGATGAACGAAATGATGGAAATAAAAAGTTAGCAAAAAGTAAAGAAGCAAAAAAAATTTGGAAGAATAATAAGAAGTTATTAATTCTTGTGAATAAGGAAAATATTTGTCCGGAAGATGGACTTTCCCTACGGAAAATATGTAATGGAAGAATTGAGGCAGCTGATATTCTTTATTCTGATTTGTGTCAAATGCTTACAGATGCAGGAAAGGAAGGATATAATTATTGGATTGCTTCTGGTTATCGAAGTGCAAAAAAACAGCAGAAATTGGTGGATGAAGATGTACGAATAGGAATGAATCAGGGATTAAGTTATGAAGATGCATTAGAAAAAACTTACGAGGAAACAATGCCAGCTGGTTATAGTGAACATCAGACTGGTTTAGCTTTGGATATCCTTGCTTCTTCTAATTTAAATATGGATATATCACAGGAGAATACAGCAGAAAATAAATGGATGAAAGAGCATTGTTATGAATATGGATTTATCTTGCGTTATCCCAAGGATAAAGAAAATATAACAAAAATATCATACGAACCCTGGCATTTCCGGTATGTTGGGAAGAAGGCAGCAGAGTATATAAGAAAAAATAATTTAACATTGGAAGAATTTTATCTTAAATTGTAACTGTTCAAAATCATGAACAGTTATGTTTCAAATTTAATGTTACAAATTTAATATGCAAATTGTATAAATTAGTTGAATGATTAAATGCATTTTGTATATTAGGTTTTATTGATTTGATAATTACATAAGGATTTTTAACAGTAGTGCGATAGAATTATTAGTTACTTTGTATATAAAAAAGATATAAAAACGAAAAATTATGAATAGTTTCCTAAAATTACATAATAGTTTTGTCTTGTGACAACAAACATTTCGAGTTATAATATAGAGAGGAATGTGAAGTTTAAGTGTAACTATTTAGGTAGAAACACGCATTTACTGCGTGTTTCGTAAGAAAAAGTAAATTTTGATTGTTCTAAGCCCTTCGCCGAAGGCGAATTTTCGTGGGCTTAGAACGTAACTGTTCATGGTTCTGAACAGTTACGTTTAAGTGAGGATGTGAAACTATGAATAATAAAATACAAGAACTGGCAAGGATATTAAGAGAAAGCGACAATATTGTTTTTTTTGGTGGGGCAGGAGTAAGTACTGCCAGTAATATACCAGATTTTCGGAGTTCAGATGGATTATATAGTAAGAAATTGAATAAACATTTTACACCAGAGCAAGCAGTATCACATAGTTTTTTGATACAATATCCAGAAGAATTTTTTGATTTTTATAAAGAAAATTTGATTTATGAGGATGCAAAACCAAATGATTGCCATATTGCCCTTGCAAAGTTAGAGGAGATGGGAAAGTTAAAAGCTGTGGTAACCCAAAATATTGATGGATTACACCAAATGGCTGGAAGTAAAACAGTGTATGAATTACATGGAACAGTACATAAGAATTATTGTACAAAGTGTAATACCAGATATCATGTAGATTATATTTTGGCAGCTAAGGGAATACCTATTTGTGATAAGTGTGGAGGCATTGTAAGACCAGAAGTTGTGCTTTATGAGGAAGGTTTGGATGACCAAGTGGTTGCAGGAGCGGTTGCTGCAATTGGACAAGCAGATACTTTAATTATTGGTGGAACTTCTCTTATTGTATACCCGGCAGCAGGATTGATTAATTATTTTCAGGGGAAGAACTTAGTTCAGATTAATAAGACAAAGACTTTGGCAGATAACAGGGCAGATTTATGCATTAATGATGATATTGCCATGGTAATGAGAGAAGCATTATCTATAATGTAAAGCAGAGGTAACTGTTCATGGTTCTGAACCATTACAAACAGAGAAGGGAGAAAAATGGATATGAAAATAAAAATAACAACAATATGTGCAGGTGCTACAGTATTAAGTGTATTATTAGGCAGCATTTTTACGGAACATCCATTTCATGTAAAAGCAGATGAGTCTATGGATACTATAGAACATACATACGTATCAACTGGTAGTGCAGTAACACCAGAACTTCAAAATACACAAACTCCTTCCACTCCAAGTGTGACAACAACGGTAACATTCAAGAAAAAAAATTATACGGTTCCATATAGTTGGTATAAAACCATTACAGCTTCGGCTGTATCAAAAAATGGAAAACCGGTAGAGGTTACTTATAAGTCCAGTGATATAAATGTAGCTACTATTGATAAAAATGGTAAGGTGACAGGATTACAGGAAGGAACAACAACGATAACTGCTACTGCAAAGGATGGAAGTAAGGCAAAAGCTACCTGTAAAATTATTGTAGAAAAAGAAAAAAAGGGATGGCATAAGGTATCTGACACTAAGAAATATTATGTGAAAAATGATGGGACAAGAGCTATAGGATATACAAAAATTAATGGTGATTATTATTATGGAAAAAATAATTCATACGTTTTAACGAATCAATGGAAATATATAAATATTGATGGAACAAAGTATAAGTTATATTTTGGTAACAATGGCAAACAATCTCAAAATGTGTCTTCTTTGATTGGCAAGCAGGATTCCTATAAGTTAGAAGTAAATATTTCAAAAAATATGGTGGTTGTTTATGCAAAGGATGGAAAGAAAGGATTTACGATTCCGGTAAAGGCAATGGTATGTTCCTGTGGTATGCCGGGACATGGTACAAGACAAGGAAATTATAAATATCTTACCCAGGCAGGAAAATGGCATACATTAAATTATGGTGTATATGGAAAGTATTGTACCCGTTATTCTGGACCATATTTGTTCCATTCTGTTACATATACCCGCAATGGAGATAGCTATTCTTTACAGGGAGAAGAATATGAGAAGCTTGGAAAGGCTGCATCCCATGGATGCATCCGTTTAACCGTAAAGGATGCAAAATGGATATATAATAATTATAAAAAATGTGAAGTCAGTATTTTTAAAAGCAGCAAACAGCCTCCTTTAAAGAAACCAACACCAAAAGCTTTACAACAAACAGATGATGGAAGATATTATGATCCGACGGATGGAGATGTAAAATAAGAATAAAAATTCCTTATTTGGTTAAAATAGATATAGATAAACATACAGAAACCTCTCAAGCTAAGTAATAGATACTTAGAATGAGAGGTTTATGTTTAATTTATAGAAAAGTTGGGAGGATGAATATGGAATTACAATCCAAGGATTTAGAGACGAATATAACAATCCTGTCGGATATTTTACAGGTAAACAAAAATTTTGATATTGTATACCGGGTAATTGAAATTGGAGGTAGAAAGGCTTGTTTTTATCTACTGGATGGATTTGCTAAGGATGAGATATTACAGAAATTAATGCAATATTTTTTAGGATTAAAGCCAGAAGATATGCCGGAAGATGCACATGGTATGTCAAAGAAATTAATGCCATACGGAGAAGTAGATTTACAGACTAATGTGGAAAATATTATAAAGACTTTATTATCTGGAATTACTGTTTTATTGGTAGATGGTTATGAAAAAGCAATTACCATAGATTGCCGGACTTATCCGGCAAGAAGTGTGGAGGAACCAGAAAAGGATAAAGTAATGAGAGGTTCCCGGGATGGCTTTGTGGAAACATTGGTATTTAATACAGCCTTAATCCGAAGAAGAATCCGCAGTCCGAAACTTACTATGGAGATGTTTACAGTTGGAGATAGTTCCCAAACAGATGTGGTAGTAAGTTATGTAAGTGATAGAGTGGATCAAAAGATGTTAAATGATATTCGTAACCGGATTTCTAATATTAAAATAGATGCATTGACTATGAATCAGGAAAGTCTGGCAGAATGTTTGTATCATAAAAAATGGTTAAATCCGTTTCCAAAGTTCAAGTTTACAGAAAGACCAGATACGGCAGCAGCATCTTTATTGGAAGGAAATATTGTGATTTTAGTAGATAATTCACCTGCCGCCATGATTTTGCCAACATCTATATTTGATATGATAGAAGAAGCCGATGATTATTATTTTCCACCTATTACAGGAACTTACCTCCGCCTTTCCAGAATGATTATCAATTTGGTGGCTTTGTTGTTAACACCGACTTTCTTGATGTTTATGAATCATCCGGAATGGTTACCAGAATGGCTGTCATTTGTTAATTTTGCGGAAGATGTGAATGTCCCGCCGTTTTTACAATTTCTTATTCTGGAATTTGCCATAGATGGTTTGCGGCTTGCAGCACTTAGTACTCCTAATATGTTAAGTACTCCTCTTAGTGTAGTTGCAGGTATTGTGCTTGGAGATTTCACTGTAAGTTCAGGCTGGTTTAATGCAGAATGTATGTTGTATATGGCATTTGTGGCAATTGCTAACTATAGCCAGGCAAGTTTTGAATTAGGTTATGCACTGAAGTTTATGCGGATTATTTTATTATTCTTAGTCCAGATTTTAGGTGTATATGGATATTTTGGAGGAATCCTTTTCGTGGCAGTTTTGATTGTAACAAACAAAACTATTTCTGGAAAGAGTTATATTTATCCGTTGATTCCTTTTAATTGGAGACGGTTTTGCAGAAGCTTTTTTAGAGTAAGTTTGCCAACAAGTGAAAAGAGATAGGAAAAATAATATGAACAAACATTAATTGTAAAAGAATTTTAAAAGAATAAATTTGAAAATATGGATTTGTCACAGTTGAGTTTTTGATAAAACTGTGACAAATCCATTTCTAATTAAATCTGTAACTGGAAATTTTCATAGCATAGTTGCTTAT
>CAMWUK010000150.1 GCA_947177415.1 uncultured Clostridiaceae bacterium | reverse complement strand
CGCATTTACTGCGTGTTTCGTAAGAAAAAGTAAATTTTGATTGTTCTAAGCCCCTTCGCCGAAGGCGAATTTTCATGGGCTTAGAACGTAACTGTTCATGGTTCTGAACAGTTACAGAAGGGCTTGGTGCAATTATGAGAATTGGTATGGGATATGATGTACATCGTTTGGTAGAGAATAGAAAGCTTATTATTGGCGGAGTGGAGATATCTTATGAAAAAGGGTTATTAGGTCATTCTGATGCTGATGTTTTGTTACATGCGATTATGGATGCATTGCTGGGTGCGGCAGCCCTTGGTGATATTGGAAAGCATTTTCCAGATACGGATTCAAAATATAAAGGAGCTTCCAGCATAACCTTATTAAAACATGTTGGTGATATGTTGGAAGATAAATTATATGTGATAGGAAATATTGATGCTACTATTATTGCACAAATGCCAAAGATGCGACCTTATATTGACCAGATGAGAAAGAATATTGCAAATGCTCTTAGTATAGAAGAGGATAGGGTAAATGTAAAAGCAACTACCGAAGAAGGATTGGGATTTACTGGAACAGGAGAAGGAATATCAGCCCAGGCAATTTGTGTATTAGAGGAGATGAGAGATTATTCTATTACCGTTAGTGGTGGTGAATGTGGTGGCTGCCAAGGATGTGGCAAATAAAAAATAACTGTCCGAAGGATATCGGACAGTTATTTTTTTACTTTATAGGAAAGTTCGTCCTATAAAGTAAAAACGCTCCGCTTAGGATGTGCACAGATGCGTAAAGAATATTGTTGCAAAAAACATGCAACACGCATCTGGCACGCAAAGTGTGCAATCCCCTCATGAATGAGGGGTTAGGGGAGTTGATGTGGGCTTGCCCACTTTGTTATTTTAAGTGAGATAGTATATATTCTTCAAATTCATCTACTGACATAGGATTATGATATAGGAAACCTTGAACGATATCACATCCAAACTCCTTTAATAATTTAGCTTGTAAAGCAGTTTCTACTCCTTCAGAGGAAACAGAAAGTTTTAATTCTTTTGCCATTTCAATAATCTTTTTAAAGATAATACGTTCTTTTTCTTGCTGCATTCTTCCGTGTAAGAAAGTGGTATCTAATTTTACACCATGAAGAGGTAAATCTTTTAAACTATTGATAGCAGAATAAGTTTTTCCAAAACCATCCAAAGTAATCTTGAAACCTACATCTGTCAATTCCTCCACAAGCAGAGCGGTAGCAGTTGGAGATTTTACATATACATGTTCTGCAATTTCTAACTCCAAATATTCAATCGGAATAGAGTATTGAGCCATAAGCTCTACAATGCGTTCTACAAAGTTTGCTGTTTTGAGATGAGAACCTGAGATGTTAAAGGAAACCGGATAAATTGGTTTCTTCTGTTCCATCCAACGCTTTAAGATGCATAGCGTCTGCTCAATAATGTAAAAATCAAGTTCTGCAATAAAACCATTCTTCTCTAAAATCGGGAAGAAATCTTCAGGAAGAAGGAAAGTGCCATCATCTTTTATCCAACGAGGGAAAATTTCAATTGCAACCATCTTCTCAGTATGAAGAGAATATTTTGGCTGGAAATAAGGTACAATTTCTCCATTTTCCATAGCAGATTCGATAGACGATTCAATTGCTAATTGTTTTTTCTCTTCAGTTGCCAGTTTGCTGTTGTAAACCGCATAATGGCTAAGTTCCGTAACACCTTTTGTCGATTTACGGGCATAATTAGCTTTGTCAATCAAAGTTGCAATGTCAATATCTTTGTTGTCAGCAAGGCATACTCCACAGGTAAAATTAAAACGGAAGTAATCCTCAATCTTTGTATCATGCGTATTTAAGCGGTCTTTTAATATGCTAAAGCGATCCGATAAATCTTGTGTAGTGTCATAGAAAATCATACAAACAAATTCATCATTTTGAATATGACAGCAAAGTTCATTGTTTTGTTTGGATTCTTCTAAAACTCTTGCAAAATATTTGAGAATCTTATTACCTACAGAAAATCCATAATTAGCATTAAAAATAGTAAAAGAGTTAATATCAAAATAAATAATAGCAACCTTCTGGCTGGCTGGCTGTTCCGATAAAATCTGTTCACCTTCGATAATAAATGCTGGAAGTGAATATAAACCAGTAAGGGTATCATAATAATTTCGTTTTATGTCTTTTTCATCTGATGATGTGACAGAATAACGTTTTGGAATACTTCCATAAATTTCAACACCATTACCACCTTTTGATTTTATAGTACGGACAGCAACATTTGCACGAAGCAACATGATTTCAAAGGTGAAATCTTTTGTTTCCTTTGTGGAAAAACAGCCAATACTACAAGATACAGAAAAATCTGGTAAATCCTTTACTTCAATAGCATGTACCATATTACAAATTTCCTGTGCTTTTTTCTCAATATCTTCTTTTGACTGGATAGAAGGTAAAAACACAACAAATTGGTCATTATCAATTCTTCCAACCAGTTGTGTTGGAAATATATCATTTAGTATAACAGCAGTTTGGGAAAGAATGGTATCTGCAACCAAACGGCCATAATGGTCTGTCAGAATCTTAAAATGATCCAAATCCAATAATAAAAGTGCTGCTTGATCTTCAGGTGCTTTTTTTCTCAATAAAGCATCTGATTTTTCTGCAAGAGCAGAGGGGTTGAAAAGTTGTGTCAAATTGTCCCGGTTGGCTTCTTCTTGTAACTTTAAAAATTGTTGTTTGCTGGCATCAATATCAATGGTTTTACCAATTACCTGATAAGGAGTACCAGTATCATCATACATCACAACACCTTGAAGACGATACCAGTTGTATATGCCAATATGATTCTTCATACGGATTTCCAGTTTGATATTTTTCTTCCCTTGTACCTTAAAATTAAAAGTATTAAAAAATGTAGTCTGGTCATCAATATGAATCACATTGTTGTCCGCAAAGTAATTCATACCATCGGTAATAATAGATTCCTGGCTGAAGGAATGTTCAAGATTACCAGAGCGGCGGAAAGTATTATTGTCAATATCATATTCCCAAAGCCGTTCATTTGTTAATTCAGCAAGAATCTGTTGCTTTTTCTGAAATATTTCCAGATGTTTTAGATATTTTTTTTGTATGGTCATATCTACAATAATACATAAAAATACTGGAATGCCACCTTCTGCATCAATTAAGCTGGCATTTAAGTAAGACCAATGGATTTTACCTGATTTATGAATAATCCGGTATTCAATAGATACTTGGTTTCTATCACGCATTGCCTTTTTTATGGTATCCTGAATCATAGGAAGGTCTTCTTGGTAAAGGGGACCCAGACATATATTATCGAATTTTTCTTCATATTCCAGTCTGGAGTATCCGGAAATATCAAAAAAAGCATTATTTGCATAAAGCAATTTAAAATCATTACTCCGTATTTTGGCAACGCCACCTGGAATACTGTTTGAAATAATATCCAGTTCCAGTTTGGATTTTGCTAAATCTTGATAAGATACTTTAGTGGCAGTGATATCAATACAGGAACAAAGGTAAGCAATACGCTGTTCTGTGGCGGTCATTTGTCCTTTTATAAGTAACCAGGAAATCGTGCCGTCTTTCTTTATGACACGGTACTCAAAACGAAGGGCAGTTCCCATATTGAGCTGTCTTGCTACAGAAGCTTTAAAACGCTGGGCATCATCTGGATGAATGCGTGCCAAGGCATTTGTGCCAAAAAGTTCTGTATATTCTTCCTTTGTATAGCCATGTAGTGTGTAAAAATAGTTATTTGCATAAAGAATGGTCATTTCGCTGTTATATGCGAGCTTGATTAAACCACATTCTGCTTTTTCTGCCAAAAGGCTTAACTGGTCATTTTGAACTTCTAAATCTTCCATCAATGTTGTCACCTCTCATTTTTTCGTGGTGTCTGCATAGCAGACATGTCCGTTTATTATATAATTATAGTATTTTTTTGGTAATTTTTCAATAAAATATATCACAAAAACTATAGAAAAAATGTGAAGATTTGCAAAAAATATAAAATATACACAAAAAACAATATAAAAAACTAAAATACATAGTTACTGTTCACTCACAAGCTTGACACTTGCTGTCAAGCTATGTGCCAAGGACGTAAAACAGTCAAGAATCCAGCCTTTCGCCGAAGGCGAATTCTTAATAGGCTGGATTCCGTTACTGTTTGCACCGTAGGTGTGAACAGTAACAATACATAAAAAGTGTAAGATATAAAAGAAAGGCGTAGTCTTGAATAAAAAAGAAAAGTTCGATATAATGTAAGCTATGGTATCATAGCATTTAAAGAAGGAGGACTTCGTTATGAAGATTTATAATACACTGACCAGACAAAAGGAAGAATTTGTTCCCATGGAGGAAGGAAAAGTCCGGATGTATGTTTGTGGACCGACGGTTTATAATTACATTCATATTGGTAATGCAAGACCGATGATTGTATTTGATACTGTACGCCGTTATTTTGAATATAAGGGATATCAAGTAAACTATGTATCAAATTTTACAGATGTGGATGATAAGATTATTAAGAAAGCAATAGAGGAAGGCGTGGAAGCAGAGGAAATTTCAGAAAGATATATTCAGGCTGTGAAGGAAGATATGGAAGCTTTGAATATTAAACCTGCAACAAAAAATCCAAAGGCAACAGAAGAAATTGATGGTATGATAGAGATGATTCAAAAATTAATAGAAAAGAATCATGCTTATGAGAAAAATGGTTCTGTTTATTTCCGTACCAGAAGTTTTCCAGAATATGGGAAATTATCCAAGAAAAATATTGATGATTTGGAAGCTGGACATAGAGATATTAAAGTAGCTGGAGAAGAAGAGAAAGAAGATTCTTTGGATTTTGTGCTGTGGAAACCAAAAAAAGAAGGAGAGCCTGCCTGGAAATCTCCTTGGTGTGAAGGAAGACCTGGCTGGCATATTGAGTGTTCTGTTATGAGCCGGAAATATTTAGGAGAGCAAATTGATATTCATGCAGGTGGTGAAGACTTGATTTTCCCACATCATGAAAATGAAATTGCCCAGAGTGAAGCTGCTAATGGTACAGAATTTTCAAGATATTGGATGCATAATGGTTTCTTAAATATCAATAACAAGAAGATGTCTAAATCAGAAGGTAATTTCTTTACAGTAAGAGAAATTGGTGAGAAATATCCCTATGAAGTGTTAAGGTTCTTTATGCTTAGTGGAGCACACTACCGTATGCCTCTTAACTTTAGCCAGGATTTGATGGAATCGGCAAAAAGCAGCTTGGGGCGGATTAAGATAGCTATGGAACGTCTTGAAGATATTGTGGAGAAAGGAAATCCAGGAGAGGTATCGAAAGAGGAACAAAAAACTCTGGAAACCCTCCAGAAGCATGTGAAACGGTTTGAAACTGCCATGGAAGATGATTTTAATACGGCAGATGCCATATCTGTGATTTTTGAAATGGTGAAATTGATAAATATTGCGTTTGATATGGAAAGCAGCAAAACAGCAGTAGAGCAAGCAAAAAATATGATAAGTCAGTTACTGGATGTTCTTGGGATAAAGGCAGCAAAGGAAAAAGTAATATTAGATGCAGAGATTGAAAGTCTAATTGCTGAAAGACAAGAGGCAAGAAAGAATAAGAATTTTGCTAAAGCAGATGAAATTAGAGATATTCTTCTTGAAAAGGGGATTATTCTAAAAGATACCAGAGAGGGCGTAAAATGGACGAGAGCATAAAAAAACAAATGGAAATAGGGGATTTAGCAGAGGATATTCGCAGAGAATATGGGATATCCTCCAAAGATCCCAAGCAATATTCGCCCCTTACCCTTGCATATATTGGAGATGGAATTTATGATTTGGTAATTCGTACCATTGTGGTGGAACAAGGTAATGCCAGAGTGAACCAGCTTCATAAATATGTTAGCAGTATAGTGAAAGCAGGAGCACAGGCACAGGTGGTAAGAGAGATAGAGCCATTGTTATCAGAAGAAGAAATGGGGATTTATAGACGTGGCAGGAATGCAAAGTCCTATACTATGGCAAAGAATGCCAGTGTAACAGAGTATCGTATGGCAACCGGGCTGGAGGCTCTTATGGGGTATTTATATCTGCTTGGACGTATGGACCGGATTTTGGAGTTAATAGAAGCAGGGCTTTCTAATTCCCCTATATTACATAGAAACAGAAAAGGAGAAAATAATAATGCATAATGAAGAACTTACCATCGAAGGCAGAAATGCGGTAATTGAGGCATTTCGTTCTGGAAAATCCATAGATCGTCTTTTTATACTGGATGGCTGTCAGGATGGTCCGATTAAAACAATTTTGCGGGAGGCAAAAAAAGGAGATACTATTCTCAACTTTGTGAAGAAGGAAAGATTGGATCAATTGTCTAATACCGGAAAGCATCAGGGAGTCATTGCCTATGCAGCGGCTTATGAGTATTCGGAAATAGAAGATATGTTTGCATTAGCAGAAGAAAAAGGCGAACCTCCATTTCTTATTCTCCTTGATAATATCGAAGATCCTCATAATCTTGGAGCAATTATCCGTACAGCAAACCAGGCAGGAGCCCATGGAGTAATTATTCCCAAAAGACATGCAGTTGGTTTGACTGCCACAGTTGCCCGTACTTCTGCAGGTGCTTTGAATTATACACCAGTTGCTAAGGTTACCAATATGGCAAATACCATTGAACAGTTAAAAGAGAAAGGTATATGGTTTGTTTGTGCAGATATGGATGGGGAAGTAATGTATAATCTGGATTTGACAGGACCAATTGGCTTGGTAATTGGAAATGAAGGAGAAGGGGTTGGAAGATTAGTCAAAGAAAAATGTGATTTTGTAGCTAAGATTCCGATGAAGGGAGATATTGATTCACTAAATGCATCTGTGGCTATGGGCGTTCTATCTTATGAAATTGTCAGACAGAGAATAAATAAAGGTTAGTGTATCTTAATTAACTTTAGGAAGTCTATACATTGTGAAACAAATACATATAATAAGAGTCACAATGTATAGACTTGTAGTTTATGTTATATAACTAAGAAAAGACATATACAAAAATAAAAAATGTATATGTCTTTTCTGCTTTTTTAAAATAAGCTGTTAACGAGACTCGAACTCGTGACCTCCACATTACCAATGTGACGCTCTACCACCTGAGCTATAACAGCAAATATCTGTAAAGGTATCTGATTGTGAACCATTTACGTCTCACAGTTTTAGATTATATCATACGCTATAATGTTGTGTCAATAGTTTTTTATAATTCAATGAAATATCTGGTAACAGTTGTTACTGTTCACAGGTAGTACTTTGCACTTGCTGCAAAGTACGTAAGAATAGGTAGTGGTAGAGGAGAATCCAGCCTTTCGCTGAAAGCGAACTCTAAATAGGCTGGATTCCGTTACTGTTAGCACCGTAGGTGTGAACAGTAACTAACAGTTCAGCCCTTAGGCTGAACCGTTACGATATCTAAGAAATGGAAAGTTTGTTAACAGTTTCTTAATATATTTTCTTTACATTTCATTTGGAATTTTAAAAAGAATATGCTACAATAATATATCGTTAGAGGACAATTTGTTTTAATTTATGGAAAATTAAAAAATACAAATGAAAGAAGAAGGGGAAAGTAATATGGCAAACGAGATAAAAGCAGAATTTGAAGAATATGTGCAACAGCTTGCAGAGACAATTTGTAAAGAAATCTATTTAGAGGACTTGAAAAGTCTTTGTCATACTTATAAGGCACAATTGGAAGAATGTAAGAATTTATATAGCGATCATATTGATGGCAATAAAGAATTACAGAATCAGAATGCAGAAAATATAGAAAAGATAATATCTATTCGTAATGGGCTGGAAGAAAATTTACAGTCCATTCAAGAGAAGATGTTATCTTTTGAAGAGGAATATGAGAATATTTTAAAAGAGTATTCCACAAAAGTTTATGAAATTAATGGTGAGATGAGAGAATCTTTTTTAGGTAAATTCTCGGATGTGATGAATTCTTCTAAAGAAGAATTAACAAAAGAGTTGGATTTATGCCACCAAAATATTGTAAAGAGTTTGGAAGCCTCTCTTACAGACGAAGGAATTCAAAAATTTGTTGCTCAGATGGAAGCTAGTACTGCAAAAATTTCTGAAAGCTTGGCATTTATTCAAGGAGGATATCAAGAAGTTTTTGAACAATATAGTGCTAAAGTTAGTGCATACGGGGATAAAGAGCATGAACGTTTCCAGAGCATTGTGGAGAATACTACCAAGAAAATAATTATATATTTCAAAGATTGTATGGACAAAGTTATAGAAGAACAGAAGAACATGTTGGAAGACCGGATGGCAAGCAGTGATGATGTGAAAAATTTAAAGACAGAAATTGCTGCGATGAGCAAGGATATGAAAGAAATGCAAAAGTCATACGAAAACAAACTTAGTCTTATGATTAAGATTTTGGAGAAAGATGAAAAAATAAGATTAAGGCTTGAAAGAGAGAAAAAAATTGAGAAGAAATATTTGTTCTGCATAGTAGTCATTAATATTATATTGTTATTTTTCACTGGAATTACACTTCTTTCTACAACACCATGGATGGTGTTGGGAATCATTCCTACAACAATTACATTAGTGTTGCTTTTTAGTATTGTTCTATTTATGGTATTTTTCAGAAGTAAGAATGCACTATCATCATCAAAAGAAAAAAGCAAGAAGAACAACAAAGAATAAGAAGGTAGGAAGATAACATGGAAGATAGAATTCTAAAAAAGCTGACAGATATGACAGATAATATGTATGCTTCCATAATAGGGCAAATGAGTAATAGTTATTCTGCTTTGTGGAATCCAAAATTTCAGGAATTGCATATAGTTCTGGAAGCATTACTTTCGGATTATGCCAGATGTAACAAGGGACAGGTTTTGCAGGAACAATTTGAGAAGTTTCAGGCTTACCAACAGGATTGTGACCTTTTAGAGGAAGAGGTTTTTGTTCGTGGGGATTTAGATAAGATGGAACAAATTCAAAAAAAACTTTCTAAATGTTTTGAAGAGGTATATGAGGATTTACAATCTGCAATTTTACGTTATGAATCCTTGGAAGAGAAAATTCAGGAAATTGTTGTTTTAGAAGAAGAGTATGAGAAGTTAACCCAACCTTTGGTACAAGACTATAAGTTGAAAATCCAAAACAGGATTCAGCAAAATATTGCTAAAATTCAACAATTTGACCAGCTTTCTAGTGAAGATAAAGCTGACTTTATTACTCATGTAATATTGTTTGATGAAGGAAAGTTAGAAAATCAGATTTTGGGATATTTGGATGAGAATGAAAGAAAAGTAGAAGATGCTTTTGTAAATTTGGAGCATACGACAGCTATTTCCAAAAAAGGTATGACAGAAGAGGAATGTAGAGAATATATAGAAAAATATCGTTTAAAGACACAAAAAAAGAATCCTAAAGATTTTAGTACTAGCCGTCAGCTTATGGATGCAAGTGAATTAGGAGATAAGTTTGAGACATGGTTTAATAGTTTAATCGGAAAAGAATCTTCAGTTGGTAAATTGATAAAGGACGGCAGTAAGTTTTTTGACTTACCAATTGAAGAAAGAATGTATGAAGCAATTGAGGGAGTGATTGATAGTAATCTTGGAGTTTTAAATATGAAAGATATGATTGCAGCATATCAGGAAGAATGTTTAGCGTTAAAAGAACAATCTTTTCGGGAATTTTTTGGTGAATATGAGGAAGTACAGATTTTAAAAGAAATTGTAGCAAAGACAAACCAGATTTTTCCTAAGTGGAGTATTATGGATGTAAGTATAGCAGATATCATTTTAAGTGATTCTTCAAACAACTGAGTGAAACATAAGGAAAATGTTTGTGAAGTATGATATATAGGAAAACTGCCGCATAAAAGATTTTTGTGTGGCAGTTTTCCTTTTATAAAAAGCTTGCACTATTTTAAGGAGATATTATAATAAAAGATAAGATAATTAAGTAAGATGTAACTGTTCAGAACCCCTCATTCGGATCTTTCCAGAATATATATAATATCTAATAATTTCCCATAATGGCTGGTAAAAATCCTCATGTGGACATCAG
>CAMWUK010000149.1 GCA_947177415.1 uncultured Clostridiaceae bacterium | reverse complement strand
ATTTTTTATTTTCCTTTTGTATGCTTAGATCTTGCATATCATTTTTCGGATATCTGTAATGAGGAAATAGAAAAACAAATAGTCTGTTTAGAAGAGCAATTTGGAAATACAATAGAAACGAATCTATTGAAAGCAGAATATGCATTATATAACAAAGAGGAAAAACAGGCAGTAGAACTCTTGCAAAAATTATATAGGGAAGTACCACGAAAGAACTTTGTTATTATTTTTCAATTGGCAGAATGTTGTCAAAGAGCAGGGCTTTGGTATGAGGCATGGATGCTATACAAAATGCTTACAAGGTTAAATCCCAACCCTTTTATGTTTCATAGAGCAGAGGAAATTTATTGTATGGCAAAAAGTCACTTTGAAAAGAATGGAAAACTGCCATTAGAAGATGCACAAAAATCGAAAATGCATATTTGTAAATTGCATCTGGAATACGATTCTAAATCTGAAGCAGAAATGATCTGGAAGAAAATGATTCCTGCAGATAATGATAAAGCAGAATATCATATCCTATTGTGCAAATATGCTTTGGTTGTAGATGATATGGAAACGGCAAGGAAACAATTGGAGTTATTGCAAAAATATAAAAAAGAGAATTCTTTCTTATTTGCCGGATTAGAGTTTTTGGAATATAGAGAATTAGAGGCAGAATTATTATTTGAAGAAAAGAAATATAAAGAGACTATAGATGCCTGCAATCTTATATTAGAGGAGTATCCTTTATCCTATCCAGTTCTTCTTCTTCGATCTTATGCAGAAAGGAGTATTTTCTTATGTTTATGATGCTATATCTGATGCAGCAACAAGGGAAGAAGTGGAAGAGCTTCTTGGATTATGTGAGAGCCTAAAAAGTTCTAAATACAATCATCCAGAACAATATATGGACTGGTGTAAAATTTATAAAAATGCCGGAAAATATGATATGGCAATTGAAATATGTAATAGGGAATTAAAACAGGAAACCGATCCTGAAAGAATCCAAGAACTTCAAGAAAAAAAATTTTTGTTATGTTGCCATGCAAAATTGTATAGTGAAGCATTTCATCTTCTTCCTTCTATAAGAAAATCAGGAGAAGACCTGACTGAAGCAATATTTTATATAGGAAAAGTATATGAGTGGGCCGGACAGTACGAAGAAGCAGAAAAATGGTTAAAAAAAATTCTGGAACGATTTGGAGATCATGACAGTTATCAGGATTTAGAAGAGTATTATTTTCGGAGAGGTCAATGGGATAAGGTGGAAGAATTGGCAGAAGAGGAAATCCGGCTCAATGGACAATCTGCCTACGTATATATTAATTTGTTTAATCTATATATTGAGATGGGAAAATATGATAAGGCTTTGGAATATGCACATCTTATGAATAAATATGCAAAGTTAGATTATATTAAAAGGCAATATCACTTATGTTTGGGAGATATATATATGGGAAAAGAAGACTATGTAAAAGCACTGGAATGTTTTGAACAATCTGAAAGAGAACATTGTCCGGTGAAAACATGGGACTCTATGGCAGATTGTAATGTGGCATTAGGCAAATATAGGGAAGCCATTGTCTTTTATGAAAAAGAAGCATACCGGGAAGAGGACGTGAACATTTATTGCCTTTGTGTTATGCAGCACTGTTATTTTCTAATGGATGGGCAGCCAAATATTAAATTATCAAGACAGATACAAAAAGAAACAGAGAAGCAAATGCTTCTATCCCCTGACAAAATGCGGCAATATAATTGTTATCTTGGAGAAGCAATGGCATCTAGGGGGATGTTTGAACAGGCAGAATCTTATTTTAGGCAGGCAGAATATGAAAAAATGTGTCCAGAATGTGGCAGATGCCAGAAAATAACATGGGGAAAAGCGTGGCTGCTTCTTTATCAAGGAAAATACAAGGAAGCAATGGATGTTTTTGAAAGGGCAGTAGAGATAAATAAAAGTGAACAAACAGTATATGTGGAGTATCTTGCACTAAAGCAAATAGGTAAGAGTTCAGCCGGGGTCATTCATAAAGTGCCAGAATATACAAATTGACAAAAAATATACTTTTGCCCGACTGAACTGTTTACCAAAATAGAGAAAGGAAAATGCGAAATGATACTGGGAATAGACTTAGGGACCAGCAACAGTATGGCAGCAATATATAAAGAAGGACAACCCGTCCTTATTCAGAGCAGGACAGGCAATTCTATAATACCTTCTGTTGTCGGCATAGATGAAAATGGATGTTTCTGTACAGGAGAAATGGCAAAAATGAGAAAATACAGTTATCCTGAAGACACTGTTGCTATGTTCAAAAGCAGTATGGGTACAGAAAAAGTATTTCAAATAAAAGACAAAAAACTAAAAGCGGAGGAGTTATCTGCAATCCTCCTAAAAGGTATAAAAGAAGATGCAGAAGCTTTTCTGGGAGAAGAAATTACAGATGTCATTATATGTGTACCAGCATTTTTTAACAACCCCCAGAGAAAGGCGGTATTACGGGCAGGTGAGCTGGCAGGGCTTAAGGTAAGAAGACTTGTCAATGAGCCGACTGCGGCAGCCATTGCATATGGTATACAAGATTTTAAACCAGATGAAAATATAGAAGAGGAACAAAAAGTTATTATTGTTTTAGATCTTGGTGGTGGCACTTTTGATATATCTGTTATGGAAATGACAGACCATGTAATGGAGGTTATTGCTGTATGTGGTGATAACCATTTAGGTGGAGGAGATTTTACCAAACGTCTTATTGACCTCTTTTTAAAGGAAAATTCCATTAAAGAAAAAACAACAGCAGAGGAAGAAACCAATCTGTGGAACCAGGCTGAAAAAGCAAAATGTCAAATTACTAAAGAAGGCAGGGGAGAGATAAGATGTGTCCTTAACCAGGTGGAATATGTTTATCATATTACAGAAGCAGAATATGAAAAAGCTTGTATGGATTTATTGGAGAAAATAAGAAAACTAACTCTAAAAGCTGTGAAAGAATCCAAATATGAACCAGAAGAAGTGTAGGATATCATTATGGTGGGTGGAGGAACAAAATTGTCTATTGTCAGGAAAGTAATTGAGAAAATGGCAGGAAAAACATTAGATTACAAAATAAATCCTGATGAAGCAGTTGCAGTAGGGGCAGCAATACAAGGAGCCTTATTGGAAAAGGACAAGGAAATAAAAAATTTGGTTATGACAGATATCTGTCCTTATTATATTGGTGTGAATAAACATGTGACAACAATATATGATAACCGCAGAGAATTTGATGTGATTATTCCTAAAAATACTACTATACCTGCAAAGCGGACAGTAAGTTATTTCAACAATCCTGGAGCCAGATATTCAAACATTATACAAAGTCAGGATAAATATGGCATAAAGGAGACTTCATTGGGAGAAATTAATTTTGTTGTACCTGATTTGGGAACAAAGGAAGAAATTGAAGTGCAAATAAGCATTACATATGACAACAATGGGATTATTTATACAGAGGCCTATGTTCCACGCAATGGAGCAAGATTTGAAACCCTAATTAGAAATGATACCTGTGAACTGACAACCAAAGAAGCCCAAGAATATTTGGCTAATTTGCAGCTTCTGGATATGGGGAGAGCAGGAGATGAAGAAGATAATCTGCTTATAGAAAGGGCTGAGTCTCTGTATTCTGAGTATTTAGGGAAAGATAGGGAAAGAATTAATCTTGGAATTATGGAATTTGAAAGTGCTTTAAATACAGGAAAAGTAACTCGTATAACCGAAGCAAGAAAAAAACTAATTAAATTATTGGAATGGTATGAAAAGTTGTAACAGTTCAGGAGGCAATGTCATTTAGTTAACAGATACACCTTATGAATACTTCGAATGATGCACATATCTTACGAAAACACGCTTTCGCTCGGTCTCAACCGTAGCAGTACATAAGGTGCTAAAATACAGCACCTAAGTACTGACGGTCTCGAAACGGTTTTCTACAGATGATGTGTATCATTCGAAGATGAAATATCATGTATTGATGTTAACTAAATGACATTGAGTCAGGAGGATTAGGATGAATGGAATATGGAAAATATTAGGAATAGATCCGACTGTAGATAAAAAGGTTATAAAAAAAGCCTATCATGCTCTGTTAAAGGATAATAATCCAGAGGATAACCCGGCTGGATTTATACAGTTAAGAGAAGCTTATGAGAAGGCATTGGTATATGCAGAATCAGAAAATAACCAGCAAGATAACTGGTATGATATAGAAGAGGATGAGGAAGAGACTGCTTCTTTTACATCTATAAATCCAAAAGAGCAGAAATTCATGGAATGGTGCCAGAAAGTTTTGGAATTGTATAAGAACTATGAACGGCGTAATCAGGTGGAAAATTGGAGGGAATTGCTGTATGAAGATATTCCATATCAGATAGATTATTATGAAAAATGCCGTTTGTGGCTGTATACCAATATAATGCAGCCTTATAATTCCATATATATGGATAGAGAGGCCAGACTTGTGTTGGATGGATTTTTTTCCTATAGTGCCACACCTCTTGAGAGGGTGCGAAGTAAAAATTCATGGATGCTGGAAAGGATAAACAGAAAAATTAAATTATGTGAAAAGATAGAATTTAATAAAATTATTATAAATAAAAATTATGAAAGTGATGATATTGACAATTTTCTTGTAACTTATGAGAGAATGTTAACTGCTATGACAAAAAATAATACATCTGAATTTAAAAGAAGCATAAAATCTCTAAAAGATAGACAGATAATGTATCTTCCTCTTACATGTATAGATATAGCACTTAATTTTCATAAGTATTCCAACACACAGATAGAAGACAAGATAAACCAGCTTATAACAGTATGGGGAAATGTGGCAGAAGTTAAATTATTAAATGCAGAATATAGCATTTATAAGAAAGAAACCGAAAAGGCGAAAGGGCAGCTTGCAAAATTATATAGAGAGGTTCCTGTAAAAAACTATAATGTAATTTATCAAATGGTCTGTTGCTGTCAGAAAGTTTCCATGTATTATGAGGCATATATGTTAGTAAAACAGCTTACCTGGCTGAATCCTGAGCCATTTATGAATGATATGGCAGATGCCATCTATGAAGAAATGGAAAACATATATCTTGAAAAAGAAGAAAGAGGAGAAGAAATTTCAGATTTGGAATATATACATTTGTGCAGAATGTATCTGCGTTCCAATAGAGAAGAAGATGCTGTGAAAGTTCTTAAGAAAGTCAAGGATACCTCCTTACATTACTGGGAATATGAAATAGCACATTGTTTATGTATATTTTATGAGGAGGCAAAAAAGGAAGGCTCTAATCTTTACCTGCGGGGAGAGGGGCATAAACCGGAATCTGTTATACCAGTGGAACCAGCAGTACCTGTTATGGAATTTTTAGAAAAATATCCAAAAGAACAGTTAAATGAAATAGAAAAACTGGAATGGGAAGAGCTGAAAGGAAGATACCTGTTTGAACAGAGAAAATATGAAGAGTGTGAAAACAAATGTAATGAATTGTTAGAAGAATATCCATTATCTTATCCTATATTGCTTCTTAGAGGATATGCAGATTATAATAATCTCTGCTTTTCACGTCACGATAAGTTAAAAAAATATTTGGATTTTGATTTTTTGATAGATGCACTTCCTAACCGGACAGAAGCCCGTCTGGCAGGGGCTAATATAGCTATATTCTGTGAATGTTATGAAAGAGCCTGTCGTGTGTTAGAGCCTATCAAAGAAAAAGTACCGGATCAATATGAATATTATTGTATTTTACCTTATAGGTATGAGGAAGACTGGGAAAAATTTATAGATGGACTTACTAAGCTTTTTACAAAAGCAAAAGAATGTGAACTAAGTATTCCGCCGATAAGCAAATACAGACTTTTGGATTTACATAATATATATGTGCAAGCCTGTGTATTGGGATTTCATATATGGGAGAAGTCTCATGATGAATGGAGAAAATTTTTTCGATTGCTTGAGGAACTGAAAGATGCAGCATATAATCATCCAGAACAATATGTAGATTTGTATTGGTTGTATGAGGAGAAAAGCAACAAACAAGAGGAAGCATTAGATATAGCAAAGCAGAGGCTGGAAAATGCAAGGACTGAGAAACAAAAAGAAGATGCAAATCTTTGCATATATAGGATTTGCTGTGATTTGGGCAAGTTAGAAGAGGCAGAGAAGGCAGCAACAGGTATGCCAAAGGAACATAGCAGGATTAGTCTTGGAAGAAGTTACCATAAAGCTGGCAATAATGAAAAAGCTATTTATTATCTTATGAAAGACAGAGATATCTTTCCGGGAGAGAGAAGTCTCTATCGCTGGTTAGGAATGGCATATTACGAAATGGGAAAATATGATGAATCCATAGAAGCTTTTCAATCTGCAATAAAAATTATAAGAAAAGATGGTGATTATTCTTCAAATTTTAACTTCTATTTAGGTCTATATATGGTTTACAAGAAAAAAAAGATGTGGGAAGAAGCCATAGACTCTTTAAATTTAATGAAAAAATACACTTGTTTAAAAGAAATAAAAGCAAAGTATCCAGAGAAAATCCGTTCCCTATTTGATGATATGTTTGCAGAATATAGCGGAGTAGAAGAAGAAAATATGTATAGTATTAAGAAGATTATTAGAAAAACACCAAAAGAATTGCGTGCCTATGCTTATGGAACTTTAGTTAATATCTTTAAAACAGCAGGCAAGACAGAGACTGCCATCCAGACAGCACAAAAAGGAATTGAGGATTCGGATTATACTGGTGACTATTTTGAAAATTGTAATCTTTATAGAGACTTATATTTTGTTTATATAGACAAACAGCGATGGGACGAGGCAATCGAAACTGCTAAATTAATGAAGGAACATACAAATACTGAAGCAATTAAGGCAGAGTATCCTTGTTTTATTGCCTATGCCTCTATTTGGAATGGAGATTATGAGACAGCCTATATATATTTTAAAATGGTAAAAGAAAATGACTCTTATAGTGATATGGGACTTAATACAGATATCAATATATTATTGAGTAATTATGGTATGGGAAATTATGAAGAAGCTTCTTCTCAGGCAATAGAACTGGCATATTCTTTCGAGGACCCCGGACAGAAGCAGACATTGTTTTTGATGTCACTTCGCAGCTGTTTTATGATGGATGGTAAAGTAGATAAGGAACTTGCCTGTAAGATTGAAAAAGAGCTGCTGGATATTAGGAAAACAAAAACGGGTAAAGAAGGATGTTCGTATAATCTTGCTCAAATATATATGGCAATGGGGAAAATAGAACAATATGAATATTATAAAAATCTGGCACTGGAAAGTGCTCAGAAAACAGAAGAAGTGGATTTAGACGATATTGTATATATGAATAGTTGGTGTTATGCTTTTGAGAAAAAATTTGATAAGGCAGTAGAAGAATATGAGAAACGTTCGGAAAGTATTGGCGATAAATGTAGTAATAGTTATATTGAGTATAGTTATTTCAAGAAAATGGCAAACTTGTCTAATTGTAACTGTTCAGAACCATGAATAGTTACATTTAAGCCCATAATAATTCGACTTCGGCGAAGGGGCTTAAACACTATAAAATTAAATATAGAAGGAAGGAACAAAAATGATAGTAGGAATAGATTTAGGAACAACCAATAGTTTAATTGCATATTTCGATGAAAAAGAAGGAGCAAAAATTATTCCCAACCGATTGGGCAAAAATCTGACACCATCTGTAGTAAGTTTTGATGAAGATGGTACCGTTTATGTGGGAGAAACTGCAAAGGGAAGACGAATTACACATCCTTTGCAGACAGTAGAAGTATTTAAGAGAGATATGGGAAGCCAAAGGACATATCACATAGGAAGCAGAGAATATACCCCTGTAGAATTGTCTGCATTAGTATTAAAATCCTTAAAGGAAGATGCTGAGGAATATTTGCATACAGAAATAACAGAAGCGGTAATTAGTGTACCAGCATACTTTAATGACCACCAAAGAAAAGCAACAAAAAAAGCAGGGGAAATGGCAGGTCTAAAAGTAGAACGGCTGATTAATGAGCCAACGGCTGCCGCCATAGCCTATGGACTGGATAAAATTACGGAACAGAGCAGCTTTATTGTTTTTGATTTAGGTGGTGGAACTTTTGATGTTTCTCTTCTAGAATTGGATGAAGGGATTATGGAAGTACATTGTGTTGCAGGGGATAATTTCCTTGGTGGAGAAGATTTTACAAAAAAGATTTATGAAATGTTTCTAAACAAAAATGAATTGGAGGAATCCGATTTATCTGCAAAAACAAAAAATCATATTCTCAAACAGGCAGAGAATTGCAAAGTAGGATTTTCTAAAGATAAAGTTCAGACTATTTGCTGTAACATTGATAACCAGCAGATGGAAATGGTTCTTACGGAAGATAAATTTAAGGAAGCCTGTGCAGATTTAATGGAACGCTTGAAAAAACCTATTGAAAGAAGTTTAAGGGATGCAAAACTTACTATAAAAGACATTGACAGAGTTGTTCTGGTAGGAGGAAGTACCAAGATGCATATTATCCGTTCTTATGTGGGAACGCTGTTTCACCAGATGCCGGACTGCAGTGTAAACCCAGATGAAGTAGTTGTAATTGGTGCATGTATGCAGGCTGCTATGAAGGAAAGAAACAAACAGGTGGAAGATTTGATTTTAACAGATGTCTGTCCTTATACTTTGGGAACAAGCATTATAAATCCTAATGCACGAGGAGATAATGAAAATCTATACAGTCCGATTATTCAAAGAAATACAACAGTACCTGCCAGCCGTACAAGCAGATACTGTACCACTTATAATAATCAGGAATGCATCTCTATAGAAGTATATCAAGGAGAAAACCGTATGGCAAATAAAAATCTTCTGCTGGACAAACTGAAAGTAAAAGTACCTATGGCTCCGGCAGGACATGAAACGGTTAGTGTAACCTTTACCTATGATATCAATGCCTTATTGGAAGTCATTGTGAAAGTGGATTCTACAAAAGAAACTATAAAGAAAATAATAAAAAGTCCAGACTGCCAGATTTCTATGGAAGAAGCAGAGGCTCGTTTTGCTCAATTAGAATATTTGAAATTACCACCAAGAGAGCAGGAGGAAAATAAACTGGTTCTGTTTAAAGCAGAAGAATTATACGAAGAACTTTTGGGAAATGTAAGAGAGGAATTGGCACAGGCGATTTCATGGTTTGAAGGGATTCTGGATAGAGGAGAACCAGAAGAAATAGAAGAAGCAAGAGAAAAAATGGAAAGAATGCTTCATACATTGCAATATTCCCCATTCTTATAAAAGGATTTATAATTGTTCAGAACTATGAACAATTAAGTTTTATGGAAAGGTTGGAGTTATATTATGAATTTAGAAGTAAAAAAGCTAGTGGAACGAATAACAAAAGAGGCTCAGGATGCCGGAGTTTACATAATGCAATTTATTGATGCCCAAGATATAGATCACAGTGTATATGTAGATGGTTATTGGAGTACATACATTTCGTCATGGGGACTTTTGGAAAAAGATGGAAAATGGGTTTATTTTGAAACGGATGACGAAAGAGGATATGTATATGGAAGTCAAAGATACAAAACCTTGGAAGAGGCTATAAAAGATGTATATAGATATCTAAGGCTTAAAATAGATATAGAAATAGAACAGCTTGGAGAAAGTTTTGAGAAAAAGCCATATCCAGAAGACACGATAGAGCTTATGGAAGCACTAGCGGATAAGGGAAATATTCTGCGACATTTTGTAGAGGTCGAGGATATTAATTTGAAAACCAACATGCTTTGTATAAATGAAGAATGGATATCAAGACCATCTTCTTGGGGAATCTGCTGGAAAAATTGCAAATGGATTTATTTTGAGACAGATGATAAGGAGGGGCTTATTTCAAAAACGATAGAATATGAAGAGGAAGAAATAGCCTGCAAGTCTATATATAAGATGATGAAAAAGAAAATAGAGGTTACTGTTCACTCACAAGCTTGACACTTGCTGTCAAGCTATGTGCCAAGAATATAAAACAACCACGAATCCAGCCTTTCGCCGTAGGCGAACTTTAAATAGGCTGGATTCCGTTACTGTTTGCACCGTAGGTGTGAACA
>CAMWUK010000148.1 GCA_947177415.1 uncultured Clostridiaceae bacterium | reverse complement strand
AGTAAAGGATGGAAAGGCACAGTTTTTTCAAGTGGATTTAAATTTTTACTATAAGGATTTAGTTGTAGAGAATTACATTAACTATGAAAATATACATAATGGAGAGATGACAGAAGAGGAAAAGAAGGAATTATCCGAAAGTGTAGACTTGAATGCAATGTTTAGTGAAAAAGAAGTGGAGATAGAATATAACCTGCTTGTGGAAGTAGAAAAAGGTGTGTATTCTTGTTCTTTTGGAAAAATTTCACCAGTAAACCGTTTGGCATTTTTGTATGATGCCAGAAAAAAGAAGATAACTATAAACCTTGAAAAAGAAACTTTGGAATTTAAAAAGAATTAATAGGTAAAGGAGAAAGATATGAAGAAAATAAAGAGAATAATTATGTTTATTGTATGTATAAGTTTGGTGTTTGGTACAACAGGGTGTAGTAAGAAACCTTCTACTTATAAAAGTAAAAAGAAAACAATTAAGATTAATCTTATAAGAGAAGAGGCAACATTTTACAATGGTGTTCGTATACATAATGAAGTTGATGAAAAAAATACAGTGTTTAAAGATGGTGTAGTGGTAAAACTTATTACTTGTGATAATAAGCATATACAATTTAGCTATAACGGTAAAGATTATTGGGTAGATCTAGAAAAGGGTTCTAACGAAAATCAATTTACCATTGAGTATTATAATGATACTTATGTGAAACAAAAATAATAGAACTATTAAAAAAATACAGTCTTGATTTACCAGATTGTATTTTTTTTACTTACTATGAAAGTCCTGACAAACGTCTATATTTCATGCAAGCTTGCTTGCAAAGAAATATAGACATTTGGCTGGCTAAACTGTATGAGTATGTAGGGCGACAGCCCAGAATACGAATACAGTTGTTGATTGCGGGAGTGCGTAGCACATAGCAATCAACTTTCATTCATGGTGGTGCCTCGCAAGCGAGGCATGAGTGTTTTATAGGAAAGTTCGTCCTATAAAATAAAAACGCCCCGCTTAGGATATGCATAAATGCGTAAGGAATAATTAGAATTTCTTGTAACTATTCAGGTAGAAACACGCATTTCATGATTCTGAACAGTTACAATTTCTTGTAACTTATATATAGAAAGGAAAAATATTATGATCGAAGTTAAAAATCTGAGTGTAAGGTATCAAGAAGGCGATCAGGCTTTCCTTGCTCTAAAGGATATTCAGCTTACGTTTCCAGATAGTGGCTTTATTAGCATTGTAGGACGTTCTGGAAGCGGAAAATCAACATTATTAAATGCCATGGGGGGATTAGGTAAACCAACAGAAGGTGCCATAATTTATAATCACGAAAATATATATCAAAAAACAGATAAGGAATTGGCAAAGTATAGAAGTGAGAATATTGGATATATATTTCAAGAATTTTATTTAGAAAATACATTTACTGTATACCAAAATGTGGAAATAGCATTAATGGTGACAAAATATCCAAGAAATAAAAGAAAAGAAAAAATATATTCTTTGTTAGAAAAGGTAGGAATGCTGGAAAAATGTAATGTAAACGTGGGAAAGCTGTCAGGTGGAGAGAAACAGCGGGTTTGTATTGCGAGGGCATTAATTAATGGTAATTCTGTTATATTGGCAGATGAACCATGTGGAAATTTAGATTCTTATCATGGGGATATCGTTATGAAGTTGCTGGAAGATTTATCAAAGGAAGGAAAATTAGTTGTATTAGTTACACATAATTTAGAGGATGCTAAAAAAACAAACCGCATGATTGAGTTAAGGGATGGAATTGTGATAAAAGATGAAAATATTTGATAAAATAAACTTAATATATAAGGAAATAAAACAAGATAAAGAAGATGTGATAATAACTATATTTGTAAAGATGTTGTTATTCTCTATTATCTTGATACTGATTGTTATTACGGCTGATTTAGACAGCATGTTTGACCGTTATTTAAAGGAAAGTATGCCGGAAGTATATTATGCAACCATGAACAATGTAGAAGAAAAAGATATAAAAGAATTGCAAAAAGCGGGATTTTATAATATTTATATATATTGTGAAAATATTAGCGAAGCAAAACTCATTTATAACAATAAAGTGCAAAAGGATATTTCCGTAGATATACTTAGTGGTGAAGAAGAACTTAACCAATATGAGGTTGTGGAAGGAGATAAGTCATATCAGTCAAATAACCAGGAATGTGACTTATGGGTATCTTATCACTTGATTGGAAGTAATAAATTTCATGTTGGTGAGAAGCTGCAATTAAGAGATAAAGATGGAAAAGAGATAATAGGAATAATAAAAGGTGCATTGAAAAAATGTGATGAGGACACAATTTATATATCCTTTTTTTCCTTATCTAATAATGAGGAAATAGGTATGCGTAACTATCCATATACAATGTCTGCAAACATGAAAAGTATTAAGAATTATGATATATTGAAATATAAAATGCGGTTTAAAGGGAAAATCTTAAAAGCAGGAGATTTAGAGGAGTATTTCTCCTTTATTTTCATTGCCAAAGGTATTTTTATAGGATTGTCTATAATAGGGCTGTTTTTATTAATCAGTGCAATAAACAGTCTGTATAGCATACGGCTGGAGAAGAGGAAAAAATATATACAAATGTTATATGTAGTTGGCTTGCCAAAGAAAACAATAAAAGAAATTTATAATGGTATATATATTATGTGTACTTTAGCAGCAATAATAATGGCTATGGTTATAGCACATGGTGTGATAGATTATATTAATTTCTTCTTGGAAAGCAGAATACAAGGAATGTATATTAGCGAAAAGAAACTTATTTATCTTGCTGGTATGATATCCATAATAAATGTGGTGCTGATGAAGAGAAGTTTTAGTAAGCGTTCAGGTAACAGTTAAGCCTGTGGGTTGAACGGTTACAAGTTTTAGACAAGCATGGAAGAATAAAGGGTGAAATAAGATGTTTATACAGGATAATGTATGGCTGGCAATACATAATTTAATGGCACAGAAAAAGATTACAATAAAAATACTGGCTGGTTTGACTATGAGCATAGCAATGATAATAAGCCTGTATTTATATTTATCATCTTTTCAGAGTGAAATGGAAAGTTATAATTTTAACCACAAAACGGAGTGTTATTTTTTTACAGAATATAATAAAGGATATTCTATAAAAAATTTTTTGAAAATTTTTGATGAAGGAAGAAAGCAGAAAGAAGAATTGCATGCCGAAGAAATGAGCGTATATGCCAGAGTGAATAGAAAAGAAGAAAAAACGGATAGAATAAAAAACATAGCTATGAAAATAGGGGATAGGAAATATACGGGTAAACCATCATGGAGCAGTAGTAATAAAGATATTAAGGGAATGGAAGCAGAAGACTTTCTTGTGGGATTATATAATAAGAAGTGTTCTATTTTCCCTAATAGTGTAATGGAAAAATATAAAAAAGAAACAGGAAAAGAAAGATGTTACATAGGAAATCTGCCTCAAAACCAGGGAGAAGTTTTCATTAGTGATTATATGCTTGAAAGATTTGGAATTTCTGCAAATGATCAGGAGAAAATAATTGGGAAAAGTATTACAATTTATGTAAAAGATAGTGACGATAAAGAATATTGCAAAGATTATATATTAAGTGGTATCTTTGACAGCAGAATTTTAGATATAAGAGAAACGAATATAGAGTCATTGCATTTAGAACAAATATTGATTAATTACTTGCCTTCCGATTATAGTAAAGTTAATGTTACAAGCAGTTGTTTATATTATTATTTTGATAGTTATGAGAAGTTAAATGAAAACGTGAAGAAGAGCGGTTATGAAGAAAATATTTTGAGAATATCCTCCCGGGCAGAAATGTTTCAGATAATGGACAGTCAAATCCAGATTATAAATTATATATTAAAGATTATAGGATTTGGATACATTTTGGCTATAACAATGTATCTGTTTTGTATGATTCTATTGTGGCTTAGGAAAAATCAGGCATATTTTATGATGCTTAGAGCTATAGGGGTGAGAAATATACAGATATGCGGGATATATTTGCTGCAAGTGTTAATGATAGGAATAGTGGCAATAATAATAGGTGGGTATTTTTCGATTATTCTATTGCTAGGTATATTTAATAAATACCAGTTGTTATTTAATTATAAACTGCTTATAAGTTGGGAAATGATTGTAAAGGCACTGCTTTTGACAGGAGGTTATATTTTTGGTGTGATGCTGCTTATAGGAGTGTATTATGGAAGACAATTGTATACAAAAGAAATTGTTCCTGTTTTGAAAAGACATAAGTAATACGCCTGTTTTTTTAGCTTTTCAAATGCTATCGCCTAATTGCAGACAGGTGACGCTGCCAAGCGGCTCCTGTCTGTGATAGTAGTGGTCTGCAATATAAGTCGTGAATAATTGAGGATATATTTTTTTACATTGTCATATTGTTTATACGTCTGTTGATACCATAAATAAGAATAATTCCTGTTATGATATTCACAACGATACCCAATACAATAATGTTGCTCTCTAATGCCACTCCATTATATCCAGAAAAGGCATATAAATAATACATAAAGTCTACAAATAATACGTAATTTCCAAAAAACTGACTAAACAAATTGTTGACCAATAAAATAATTAGTGAAGTACACATCATACTGGATATATTAGACATATATAAGGACAAAAGCACTAAAAACAAAACTATTATCATTTGGGGAAAGGCTAATAATATTATTTGCAAAAAGTATTCCTGTGCATTATCGAATACATGGTTTCCCCATAATAAGAAGCCGATTCCAATACTAAATATAATAACAAATAAAAAACATATCAATGCAATAGTAAAAATGCTGACAGTTTTTGCAATTAGCAGTTGTTTTTTGGAAACACCATTCAACAAAGGCTGCTTAAACATACCACTTGCCTTTTCCCCGCAGATCAATACCGCACTAATAAAACTAAGAAATAATGTACCAATAATATCAATATGTGACTGCATACACATCATTGGAAATCTTCCGCCTGCATAATATCTCATACCATTATCGTCCAGACTGCCTGCACACCCCAGTGCATTAGAAATTATAATTGTTGCCATTAGGATAAAATATAAATATAATAGTTTCTGCCTTTTTAATCGTGCAAACTGTATGCTCAATAATCTTATAATCATTTTTCTACCTCATTCAAAAATCGTAATTGTTCAGAATCATGAATAGTTATCAAAAATCTATTTTTTCTGTTCTGCATAAGGATATTTGATAAAATATAATTCCATATAGTGCCATAACAAATATTCCTGGGAGTATTTCTTTTAATGGTATTTTTTGGTATTCATATGAAAAAGTCCAAAGATTAAGGTAATATCCAATCCATATTTTTTGTAAAAATAAGATATTGGAATTGCTAATAAATGCATCTATTAACATATAAATAATCACTCCCAATATGGTTTTCCATGTGTTACGGGTACAAATACAGAGTACAATAATTCCAAGAGTTATACATGACATATAGATACCCGATAACAGATATTTTTCAATGGTTCTGATTATGGCTGTGGTTTCAAAAATTTTATATCCCCATCGCATGAAAGCTGTCGTATAATTTATAATAGCTGTCAATAAAACAAATATTATTGACATACTAATAGAAACATAAGCTTTTGACTGTATCATTCTGTTGCGGCTTTCCCCATGCAATAAAGGCTGATAAAGTATTTTGCTCCTATCTTCCTCACAGATAAATAAAGTCAGTAAAAACACATTAAAAAGAATACCCACTGTTCCCACATAAAATCTCATCATAAATTCGGGGAAATTTTCTCTCCCAACAATTCTAATGTTGATATTTAACAGTTCTTCCATTTGCGGTGTTGAGATAAGAAAGGCATAAAAGAAAGAAGCTGTAAAAAAGCAGGCAAAAAAAATGTAAATCAACTTTAGGCGGAACATTTTCTGTGCATATAATTTTGTTAATGGATACATTGTTTAACGCCCCCTGTCAATTTCAGAAAAAGATCCTGTAATGAATTTTTTCGCATGGAAAGATAACAAATATGTAAATTGTTTTCTATAAGTTTTTTGATAAATTCATCTAAACAAATACTTTCAAGTTTAACTGTAAACTGATTTCCTTTATGTGATGTCAGGCTTATTCCTTGAAAATGGGAGAGCACATTACAGGCAACCTCTGTTTCTTCCAATATGCAGTCAACAATATTTGTCGTTTCGGATAAAATTTCATCCGTTTTTCCCTGCAAGATACTTTTTCCTTTATTCAAGATTAAAATGTCTGTGCAAAATTTCTCCATGTCATGTAGTTGGTGTGAAGAAACAATAAATGTTGTTTTTTTATCTTTCGCCATATCACAAATCAGACGGTAAAGGTTAATCTGTCCTTGTGGGTCTAGTCCGTTTGCAGGTTCGTCTAAAATGATTAGCTTTGGCTGTCCTAACATAGCTCTTGCTAATGCCAGTCTTTGTTTCATTCCAAGAGAAAATTTCTTTACTTTCTTCTCAGCCTGTGTACTAAGCCCAACATAATCAAGTAATTCCATGACTTGCCCGTTAGGGATATTTTTATATAGGTGTGCAAAACATTCTATATTTTCCCTTGCGGTTAATTCTTGATAAAAACTAGGTGTGTCAAGTGCCGCCCCCACTTTTGACAGAGCAAGTCCCGGATTGCTGTCCAATGATATATCATCTATTACTATTTTCCCTTTGTCTTTGGAGCATAAGTTTGTAATCATCTTTAATGTTGTGGTCTTGCCCGCCCCATTTGTCCCCAACAGTCCCATAATATTTCCGGGCATAAGTTCAAAACATACATTTTCAACGGCAGTTTCTTTTTTATATACTTTTCTTAGATTTTCTACTGTAATTATTTTCTCCATTTTTTAATCCTCCCAATAATTCCAAATAAGATTATTCCAATAACCTCTCCAAGTGCATTACCTATAAATCCCCGCATACGGAGTACATCATTCCATACATAATCTCCTGTAATCAGTTTGGTAATATAATTTCCTATGATTACCAATAACATAAATAATGCGATACAATCCCAGATATTCCATTTTAAGAAAATCCTTGAAAGCACAGGAATCCAGAGAACACCCAACCATAACAACATGATAGGAAAACCATAACGGAAAATCCAAAATGTTCCCACACCCATAAGATAATATCTGGTAATCTGTATAACAGAAAGCAGACACAATGTGCCAATGCTTATCACGGCCATAGTAATACAGCCTTTGTTCTTTTTGCAGGCTGAAATGACATATACAAAAGCATCTGCAAATATAACAGCACTTCCTACAATTAAAGACCATGTAATTCCTTTGTTTAATGCCAAATCTACTATCATACAGACAAGTATGGAAATAAAGCTAAGACCACACAAACCATAATAAAAATACATTCGTTTAGTTTTTTTCAAAAATCTTTTGACATCTTGAACCTCTGACGGCTGTGTTTCCCTTTCCAGATTAAAAGCCATATTGTGATATATCTCATTACAATCTGTACAATGTTCTAAATGGTTTTCTATGCTCTTTTTGGAAACATCACTCACCATTCCGTCTACATAAAGAGGAAGCAAATCTTTTACAATCTCACAAGCTAATTCTCTGTCCATTCTTTCATTCCTTTCATCAATTTTTGTTTTCCCCTGTAATAAGTTACTCTTGCCCAATTTTCTGTTTTACCCATAATACTTGCAATTTCAGAAAATTGTAAATCTCCTGCAAGCCGCAGATACATGACCTCTCTCGCTACATCATCTAAATTGTGCATAAGGCGGAAAATTTCAATTTTTTCCAAATGATTCAGACAATGATATTCAACGTTTTCATTGGAAGGTATTGTATCATCCAATTCCACAGTTTTGTGTTTGTTTCTTTTTTCAAGTTCCTTATACCACAAATTTTTTGCAATCTGACATAGCCAGACGGAAATTTTACAATCACCTCTGAATTTGTCAATTCCTTTTATTGCTTGAAAAAATGTTTCCTGTGTTAATTCTTCGGCAAGCCCCGTATCCTGTGTTAATCCGCATAGATATTTATATATCATTGCTGCATTTTTTTGATATATTTCATCAATTTTCGCTTTCTCCATATTTTACACCTCATATTGTTAGTTCTTTTTAAATGCAATTTGTTACAAAATATTTTTATTTTTCTCAACTTTCCCACCTTTAAAACAGATGGAATTTCATGAAAAATCATGCAAAAAACTGATTAAATTGGTTCATTGACATTAAAAAAGCACCTAATCTTTGGTATAATAAGATTACCACATCAAATAAACCAATTATAGAAGAGGTGCTAATCTTATGATAAACCAAATGAACCAAAATGAAAATAACTAAAATAAATTTTCTTACACAATCAAGGAATTAAAAATTGGAAAACTGCTTTGGAAATCTAACATTTCCAAAAACTGCGGTATTCCTGCATTTGAAGTATTCCAGGGAAAGAACCTGTTCCGTAAGCCGAGGGCAGTCAGCACAGAGCAGAGGGAACAGGCAAGGCAGATGATGTTGCAAAGAATAAGGCAAAGGAAGTTTAAAGAAAATTTAATGGAATTGTGTGGGTGCTTGTGGTAAGATAAAAAAATTGAACAATTTAACAAATCACAAGGAGGCAGTAAAATGTTGAATATACATATCAAAGGGAAATTTGAGGATGAATCGCAACTGATTCAAGGCAGAGAACTTCCCGAAAATGCGGTTCAGTTTCAAGAGGGGGAAACAATTCAATCAGCTTTTCAGTTGGGTTTTGCTCTTATCTTGCCCATAATATTACCAATGATTTTATTTTCTATTATGAGATGTTCAAAGATTGATAAAAAGTTAGTAGTTGACAGTAGTTTTGTTTTTGCTGTAATAGTAAGTTTTATATTGGGACGAGTATTGATTTATTTGCACGAGTTTATTCATGCTATTTTCTATCCTAGAGAAGCAGAAAAGACAATTTGGAAAAATGAAAAACATGGAGTTTATTTTATATATTGCGATGTGGCAATAACTAAAACCAGATTTGTGATTCTTTGTATTGCTCCGTCAATTATTTTAGGAATTATACCTTTCTTTGTATGGTATGTGATTGCTCCTCTTTTGGAAGTGGAATGGAGTATTTGCATCGTGGTATTAACTTGGATAATGACAATGATGTCTATGGGAGACTTTGCAAATATTTTTAATGCAATCAAACAAGTGCCAAACAATGCAAAGATATTTAACTATGGTATGCATTCATACTGGATTGAGTGAACAGAGGCACTTAGGAAAAACTTACCAAAAAGGAGGAAATGTGGAGCAAGATTGACCACAAAAATGAGGAATTTGGTAAGAAACTACATTGGTAAAAATAAAATTGAATCATTTTAATTGTAGTTTATTGTGATATTAACGGAACCATTTACTTCAATGAAACAGATGTAATATATACATTGGTTAGAGAATAAGAGATTTAGAAAGTAAAGTGAGAGATTAACATGAGAAAAAACAGACAGATGTCAGAATCATTTCTATTATGTGGAATTCTTGCCCTATCAGGCGGATTTCAAGATGCGTATACCTATTACACAAGGGATAAGGTCTTTTCCAATGCCCAGACAGGAAATGTGGTATTGATGAGCCAGCATATTATGTCAGGAGAATGGAAAAGAGGATTGTACTATCTTGTTCCACTCCTTGCTTTTATGGGTGGAATTATAATAGCAGAACAGATACAGGCAAAATACAAAGAATCTGATAGATTTCACTGGAGACAGCTGGTGGTATTGTTGGAGATTATAACTTTATCTGTAGTTGGGATTATTCCTTACAAATATAATATGATTGCAACAATGTTGGTATCTTTTTCCTGCTCCATGCAGGTACAGAGCTTTCGTAAATTAAATGGCTATATATATGCCAGCACCATGTGTATTGGAAATCTTCGAAGCGGGACAGAGGCATTATCTGTTTATATAAGGGAGCGTAATAGAGAACAGATTCGGAAATTTGCATATTATTTTAGTATTATTTTCTTGTTTGCCATAGGTGCTGGAATGGGGGGAATTCTTTCTTTACATTTTGGAATACATACAATCTGGATTACGAATTTGTTCTTATTTACAGTATTTTTGTTAATGATGAGAGAATC
>CAMWUK010000147.1 GCA_947177415.1 uncultured Clostridiaceae bacterium | reverse complement strand
TTAGTCTTTTTTACGGTCTGCACAGCGGAGTGTGCAGACCTACCTGAACTGTTATCTTGGCTGTTCTATGTTCTTGGCACATAGCTTGACAGCAAGTGTCAAGCTTGTGAGTGAACAGTAACGTCATAAGTCCACTTGTCTGACTGGTAATTTTTTTAATGCATAATAAAATAGTTTAAATATAAAAAAGACCTTCTTTTATTAAATAAAAGAAAGTCTTAAATTAAGCCCAAAGGAGCATATAAAGATAATTATACCTATATTAAAATCAAAATATAACACCAGTTGGACTACAAGTCATTTTAATAAAATTATTAATAGATTGTTCTATACCAGAAAGGAAAGATAACATAGAAGTTACCTTTTAGTGCCTGATATTGTAGACATCTGGTACATTTGACAGAAGTGCCATCATAAGCAAAATCTGTCCCACGATTGGTGCTAACTTCCATACCAGAAAAAAGCTCTCTCTTTTTCTGGTATGAAAGTGCATAAGTACAAATAAATGTATGGATTAATTTACTATAATACTATTCCTTTGCATTTCCTTTTGTACCTTCAATTGCCTTAAGAGTAGCAAGAACACTTGTTGTTAGATTGTGATAGTTTTCCAAAAGTTCAGAAACATAAGCAACCCCAGATTCTTCTAAGTGATAGTATATACGGGTTCTTTTACGACCCACTAGCTTAGAATATTCTGTAATATATCCTTCTCTTTCCAGCTTATAAATTGCAGTATACACTGTATTTAAAGGGATGGATAGTGTTTCATTTGATAACTCTTGAATTGTCTTTTCGATCTCATAAGCATAAGAATCTTCAACGGATAAAATATCCAAAATTAATAAATCTGTAATACCATTTAATAGGGGATTTCTGTTTGCCATATACATACTCCTTTGTGTTTTTTATTATGTATCTGATTATAACATAAATAAAACAATAATACAATACTTTATTTAAAAAAAATTTTTTTTTATATCTTTTAAAAGATAAAGCATTTAATAACTCTTTGTTTTACCAAACTGATTTTTCAAGTTTGTATGTGTTTTGTAACGCTGTTTTCTCTGTAATAGCTCCTCCTTCCATTAAACCACCACAAAGCACTTTACCAATACTTTTCCAGACTAAATGTTTTTCAAGATGGTCATACCAATAAAGTTTTTTTCAAATTCATGACCTTCTGCTGCCATTAGGAGAAGTAACAGTTCAGCCAGGGGCTGAACTGTTACGGAATTGGGCAAGTTCTGCATTATAAATTGCCCAATTCCAATTCTGTCTTAGTCTTTTTTACGGTCTTTAAAGCGGAGTGTGCAGACCTACCTGACCTGTTAATAGGAGAATGCTTTCTTTTATCCATACACTTGACAGAAAGAGGAAGATTCGATATACTGGAAGAAAGTTCACTAGTGAACAAATGGAGGATGTCATGGAAACAAGTGAGATTGTTTTATCGGGAATACAGTTGAAGAAACTTATGGAACACATGGAATTACCCATTATGGAAAAATATCAATTAAGACCAGTGGAACTGGATATTTTGGTTTTCTTGTATCATTCAAAGGGAAATACTGCTAAAGAAATTATGAAAAAAAAGTGTATTTCTAAGGCACACATTTCCAAATCAATCGATAACTTATATTCTAAAGGTTATGTGAAATTAATGGAGGATACAAAAGATCATAGGGTAATACATATTGAATTGACAAATTCTGCCAATCAGATTGCACAGGAGACTATACAAATGTATGAAGCATGTAGAGATATTTTATTAAAAGACATTTCTCCTGAGGAATTTGCATTGGTTAAGAGAGTTACAAAAAAAATGGTGGAGAATATTAATGAAGTGCTAGGAAGTTGAAAGTGTTTCACTAGAAATGAATATGTGAAATACATTTTGTTGTAGGTATATAGTTCGTTAATGAACTATATACCTATAAAACACCCATGCCTTGTGGACTGAGGCATCACCATAAATATATTCGCATGAGAGTTTTGTAAACGAGGATGCACACAAGTGCAAAAGCGGCACTTGGTGCTTTACGAACCTTGCAGCAGAGTGCAAGGTTCTACCTAAAAAGAGTGAATATATAGAAACAATAAATGGACACAATACATAAGCAAAAAGTGAGGTAACTGTTCATGGTTCTGAACAGTTACAAAGTGAGAAGGATGAAAGACAGGAGGAATTTAAGTGAAGGATATAACAGCATATACAAAACAACAAGCATATTTATGTAGGGAGAACAACCAGATTGAAAAAGGGTTATATGAGCAGTTTGGAGTGAAAAAAGGATTACGGGATGAGTATGGAAAGGGAGTTTTAACCGGTCTTACTAATATTTCACAAGTTAAGTCTTTTGAAAATAAGAATGGGCAGGAGGTTCCTTGTGAAGGGGAATTGCTTTACCGTGGTTATAATGTGAAGGACTTAGTCAAGGGAGCTAATGGCAAACGGTTTATTTTTGAAGAAGCAACCTATCTTCTTTTATTTGGTGATTTGCCTGATGATAAACAATTAGAAGAGTTTAAGAAGATTCTTGTAGACTGTATGGAGTTTCCGGTCAGCTTTACTAGGGATGTTATTATGAAAGCACCTAGTGCAGATATTATGAATTCCATGACACGAAGCATTTTAACATTGGCATCCTATGATGAGAGAAAAGAGGATTTGAATATTGACAATGTATTAAGGCAATGCCTGCAGCTTATCAGCACATTTCCAATGATGGCAGCTTATGGCTATCAGGCATATAATCATTATATTAATGAAGGAAGTATGTTTATACATAATCCAGATGAAAATTTATCCATTGCAGAGAATTTTCTTCGCATGCTTCGGCCAAGTGGGGAATTTACAGAATTAGAGGCCAGGGTGCTGGATGTTGCATTGCTTCTGCACATGGAGCATGGAGCAGGAAATAATTCTACATTTACTACAAGAGTGGTAACTTCCGCAGGAACAGATACTTATTCTGCTATTGCTGCTGCTATGTCTTCCCTTAAAGGAAAAAAACATGGTGGTGCAAACCTTATGGTTATGAATATGATGGATGACATTAAGGCTCATGTGAAAGATTATCATGATAAAGAGGAGATTGCAGCATATTTAAAGAACATTCTTGGAAAAGAAGCCTTTGACAAAAGAGGGCTGATATACGGAATGGGACATGCTGTATATTCCCTGTCAGATCCAAGAGAGGTTGTGTTTAAAGGATTTGTGGAGCAGTTGGCAAAAGCAAAAGGAAAAGATGAAGATTTGCTGCTTTATAATAATATAGAAGAAATTGCTCCAAAATTAATTGAACAAAGCCGGAATAATCATAAAAAAATCAGCCCGAATGTGGACTTTTACAGTGGATTTGTGTATGATATTCTTAGTATACCAAGAGAGTTGTATACACCGCTTTTTGCCATTGCCCGTGTGGTAGGATGGAGTGCTCATCGGATTGAAGAATTGGTGTCCACAGATAAAATTATCCGTCCAGCTTACAAGAGTCTTGTGATAGCACGGGATTATAAAGAGCGGGTAGGCAGATAAAAAAAGTGCTGCCACATTTGCAGATGTGGCAGTTTTTATATGGTATACTTAAGAATATAAATTTTATAGGAGGTTTTCTTATGCATAAGAATAGAAAAATATGGGGGAGTATAACAGCACTCTTTAGTGCATTGGCGGTTTTAGTTGCCATAATTTCCGGGCAGTCTTTGCATGCAAAGACAAAGATTAAATTGAACAAAACAAAAATTTCCCTAGAGGTCGGACAAACTAAACAATTAAAATTAACAGAAACAAAAAAGAAGGTTACATGGAAGAGCAGTGCAGCTAAGATAGCTGCTGTTAATAAGAAAGGTAAGGTAACTGCTAAGAAGGCAGGAAAAGCAACTATTACAGCAAAATGCAATAAGAAGAATTATACCTGCAAGGTTACCGTAAAAGCACAAAGTATAAAAAAAGATGGTAAGTATGATGGAAAGAAGGATGTACAGGAGTATCTGACAAAATACCACTGTCTGCCATCCAATTATATCACAAAAGCAGAGGCAAGGGAGCTTGGATGGAATGGAGGCGGATTAGATTCTTATCAGTATGGAGCTTGTATTGGTGGAGATTACTTTGGAAATTATGAAGGGTATCTGCCAAAGAAAGATGGACGTTCTTATTACGAGTGTGATATTGATACCATGCATAAGGATAGCCGTGGAGCAAAACGTATTGTATATTCCAATGATGGATTGATATATTATACTGAAGATCACTATCAGACATTTGAACTTCTGGCACAGGTAGAAGCGGTCTTAGAGGGGAAAAAGTAATATGGAAGGTAATAAATATGTAATTGATGGGGAGAAAATAGAAGATAAAGAGTCTTTGTGGAATGTAGTAGGTGAAGTGATAGAATTACCAGAGTATTTTGGAAATAATTTGGATGCTTTATCAGATGTTTTGCAGGAAAAAGGTTTACAGGGAAAGATAAATGTGTTAAATAAAGAGAGATTTATAGACATATTAGGAGATTATGGAAAGATTTTTTTGCAAATAATAGACCATGAATAAGTAAACTTTATAAGGAAAGTAAGAGGTGTATTATGTACGCCTCTTATATTTATTCCCACGAAGCAACGAGCCAAGTGCGAGCTTGCTCGCATTTGGCGACTGCCACGAGGGTCAAATATCCCGCCCCTTGGGACGAACTTGCTAAAAAAAGTCAAATCATGCCCCGTAGCTTGCTACGGGGTATTTGATTTGGTAACAAGAATAGAAGTTGACATTTGATACAAACATGTTTATACTATTATAAGAACAAATGTTCTTGAAAGGATGGGATAAAAGTATGAAAATATTTCATATATCAGATTTACATATAGGAAAACAGTTGCATTTATATGATATTTCTGTTGTTCAAAAAACAATTTTGGAACAAATTATAAAAAAAGCAAAAGAATGTAGACCAGATGTTATTGTGATTGCTGGAGATATTTATGATAAGTCAGCACCCTCAGGAGAGGCATTTCACATATTTGATGGATTTTTAAATGCATTAGGAGATATTAAACCAATGATTCCTGTGCTTATTATTGCGGGGAATCATGATAATCAATTGAGGCTTAATTATGCCAGCTCTTTCTTGGAAAAGCACCACATCTATATTTCGGCTTCCCTGCCTAAGAATGAGGACGAGCATTTAAAGAAGATTGTACTAAAGGATACATACGGTGATGTGAATTTTTATCTGCTTCCTTTTACCAGAATAGCAGACGGAAAGAATCTGTTTGGTAGTGAAAAAGAAATCCAAACTTATGATGATGCTGTGTGTGCAATGCTAGAAAGGGAAGATATAGACTATACACAGAGAAATGTATTGGTTGCACATCAGTTTTTTGTAAAAGGGCAAAACCAGCCTGAGAGAAGAGAATCAGAGCTGCGGTATATTTCGGTAGGAGGAATTGACAGTGTAGACATTGCTTGTGTGGAGAATTTTGATTATGTGGCATTGGGACATATTCATTCTTCCCAGTCTATGGGGAAACTTTATATACGCTACAGCGGGACACCTCTCAAATATTCCGTAAGTGAAGCAAGTGACACAAAAAGTATTACTGTGGCTACTTTGGGGGAAAAAGGAAAAGAGATACAATTAGATTTTCTGCCTTTAGAAATGAAACCAGATGTGAGAAAAATAAAAGGAACACTGGAAGAAGTCATTGCTTTAGCAAAAGAGGATAACAGGGACGATTTTGTCAGTATTACCTTAACGAATGAAAAGGTTCCATATAAGGCAAAGGAACGTTTGCAGGAATTTTATAGCAATATACTGGAAGTTTCTGTAGAAAATTCACAGACGGAAGCTATGTTGCAACAGGATATGGCAGATAAAATCAGCGAAGATCCCATTGCATTGTTTGCAGATTTTTATCAGGAAATGAATAACACCCCAATGAGCGAACAGGAGCAACAGGTACTTATGGATATTGTGAATAAACTGTAACTGTTCAGAATCATGAACTGTTACAAAACACCCATGCCTTGTAAACTGCAGCATCACCATAAATATATTTGCATGGGTGTTTCGTAAACGAAGATGCACACAAGTGCAAAAACAGCACTTAATGCATTACGAACTTTGCAGCAGAGTGCAAGGTTCTACCTAAAAAGAGTGAATATATAGAATAAGCTTAGAGAGAAGGAATAAGAGATGAAACCAATTTATTTAAAAATGAAGGCATTTGGTTCTTATAAGCACGAGCAGATTGATTTTTCCAAAGTGCAGCAGGGAGTTTTCTTGATTACGGGAGATACAGGGGCAGGAAAAACGACAATTTTTGATGCAATTACTTATGCATTATATGGTGAGTCCAGCGGAGGAAAAAGGGATAGCAAAATGATGGTAAGCCAGTTTGCAGATTATGGAGAATATACAGAAGTAGAATTTGCTTTCTCTTATGGTAAAGATAGTTATAAGATAAGGAGAACCCCGGAACAACCTAAATTTAAAGAAAAAAAAGGAGAAGACGGAACTATAATTTATGAACAGCTTAAGACCACCAGAAAACCGGAAGTGGAATTAACTTTGCCTAATGGAGAGATTTTTATTGGAAAGCTGAATGAGACAAACAAGAAAATTCAAGAAATTATTGGTATTGATGCTACACAATTTACACAAATTGCTATACTTGCTCAAGGTGACTTTTTGAAGCTTTTACATGCAAAGTCAGATGAGAGGAAGGATATCTTTTCTAAAATATTTGATACCCATTTTTATTATGCCATTGAGAAGGAAATTGAGAATCGTTATAAGGAATGTGAAGGTCAGTTAAAGGAGAATCAAAAGGAAATTGAAACCTGCCTTGAAAACATTGTGTGCTGCAAGAACAGTAAAATAAAAGAGGAATGGGAAGATAAAGGCACATTCAGCATAGACAGAAAAGAAGAAATTTTCAGGTTTATAGAAGACATTTTAGAAGAATATGACCAACTTGCCAAGCAGAATAAAGAAAAGAAAGAAGCCTGTGATAAAAAAAGAGAGGAATTGCAAAAGTCTATTCATGATGCAGAAGTTATTAATAAGGATTTTGATGATTTAAAAACGGCAAAAGAAAAGCAAGAAGCATTGGAAAGCAAAAAAGAACAAATAGATGCAGACAAAGAAAAAATAAACAAAGGTGAAAAGGCATTAAAGGTTGTGGGAAGTTATTCTGTATATTGTGATAAACGGGAGAATTTTAAGGAAAAGCAAAAAACAGTGGAACAACTTAAAGGTAAGCTGGAAAAGAAGAGAGAATCTTTAGAACCTCTGGAGCAAAAGAAAATAGAGGCAGACAAAAAATACGAAAAAGAGTTTTCAAAAAAGATAGAAGAAGCTTCCAAATTGGAAGAAAAACTGGTTTTATATGAGGAAATTGAAGAATTTCAAAAATTATATGAAAAAGAACATAAAGAATTTATAGCAAAAGAGAAAATGCAGAAGAAAAAAGAAAAAGAACAAACAGAGGAAGAGAAAAAGGCAGATATTTTAGAAAAGGAAATAGAGCAACTTTTGGAACTTGCAGGAAAAAGAGACTCTATAAATGGACAAGTTGAAAAATTATCCAGAGAGAAGGAGGATTTTGAGGAGTTTTTAAAGTTTTTAAAGTCTGAAGAGGATTTTCAGGTACAACAGGAAAAGCAGTTGAAAAAATATGAAAAGGTAAAAAGTACATGGAAAGATTCGGAAGAAAGTTACAATAAGTTATATCATAATTTTATCAGTAGTCAGGCTCATATTTTAAGAGCCAGTCTTGTGGAAGGAGAAGCTTGTCCGGTATGTGGCAATACCCATCATCTCCCAATGCCGGAAGAAAGTGTGGAAGTGGTAGGGCAAGAAGAAGTTGACTATGCCAAGGAAACCTTAGAAAAGGCAGCAAAAAAGGAACAAGCAGAAAAAGGGAAGTTACAGGAAATTATAGTCCGCAGGGAGGAAAACTATAAATTACTGAAAGAGCGAGGGGAAAAATTACATGTCCAAATGGAAGAGATATGTGATGTAGATATAGAAAAAATGTGTGATAAGAAAATTAATTCTTGTGACAATGTTGGGGAAATGTATAAAGTAGCTATAGAAAAAATGGAAAAGCAGATAAAAAAGCTGACAGAAGAACTGGAAAGTTATCAAGAGAAAAGAGAACAAGCTAAACAGGCAGCAGAAGCCTTGGAAGAAAAACAGCAAGAGAAAAAGAAAAATAAAGAAGAGTTGGAAGAAATTGGAAAATACTTGGTTCAGTTGGGAAAGGAAATTGCAGGGTTGAAAAGTTCTCTTAAGAACAAAGAGGAAGCTCTTTTTCAAAAAAAGCTCCAATTACCATATCCTACAAAAAAAGAAACCATGGAACATTTAGAGAAGCTAAAGAAACAGCAGAAGGAACTTGCAAGTAACAAAAAAGCTACAGAGGAAAAATATCAGATGGCATCGGATGAAGTAAAGAAATTAGCAGCCACATTGGAGACAGAGATAAAAGCAAAAGATGTGTTAAAAGAAGAGGAGCAAAAAACAAAAGAGGATTTTCATAAACACCTGGAAAAACAGGGATTTTCTTCTGAGGAAGAATTTTTAGAAGCAAAGATAACAGATGATAAACTGGAGATATTAAAGACAACAGTGGAGCAGTATGACAGAACTTTACAAGAAACCAAAACCAATGTTGTACTTTTAACAGAGAGAACCAAAGATAAGAATCCAATAGATATGGCTCAATATCAGAAGGAAATAGCAGAAGTACAAAAGGAATTGCAGATTTTGGAGAAGGAAGATAAAGAGATTTATTCCCAAAAACAAGCCAATGAAAAGGCAAAAAATATTGTTCAAAAGAAGTATCAGGAATTGGAAGATAATTCTTTACAATATACAGTTTTAAAGTCTTTACATGATACAGCAAATGGAAAACTTTCTAAGAAAAAAATGGATTTTCAAACCTACATTCAAAGACATTACTTTAAACAAGTAATTTATGCAGCCAATGAACGGTTGAAAACCATGTCCAACAACCAGTTTATTTTACAATGCAGAAAGCTGGAAAATTTAGGAACACAAGGGAATGTGGGATTGGACATTGATGTGTATAGTCTGGTGAATGACCAGTCAAGAGATGTAAAAACGTTATCTGGCGGAGAATCCTTTATGGCTGCTTTGTCCATGGCACTGGGATTATCAGATATTATACAAAGTAAGGCTGGTAAAATTAAAATTGATACCATGTTTATTGATGAAGGATTTGGTTCTCTAAGTGATGAAACCAGAAACCAGGCACTTAGCCTGCTTCATGAATTGTCAGAGGGTAACCGGCTAATTGGTATTATTTCCCATGTATCTGAATTGAAGGCACAAGTAGATACCAGATTGGTTGTAACAAAGACAAACCAAGGAAGTAAGGCAAGATGGAGTTAGTGTGTCAGCAATATGAAATAAAATTTTTGAGTAACTGTTCATGGTTCTGAACAGTTATACCTGCAAATTTGAAAGAGTGGAGATAGTTAGAATATGTTGATTATAAACATAAATTCTATCTTTAATAGCATGTAATTTGTGAAATTATAATAAGGACACAAGTGTCTATATGTGGAAATAAAGGATTCTAGCACTGTGTCCTGTTCTTTCTTTATTGAATCAGCTACTCTGTTTGAAAGGAGGAAATAGATTATATGGATTCAGAAAAAATTGGGCACTTTCTGAAAGAACTACGTAAAGAGAAGGGATTAACCCAAGAACAATTATCAGAAAAATTGGGTGTCACCAACCGGAGTATATCACGTTGGGAGAATGGAGTAAATATGCCTGATTTAGATTTGGTAATTGAAATTGTAAACTACTTTAATGTTAGTATCGAGGAATTTTTGCTTGGTGAAAGGAGAACAGAGATGGTTGATAAGAAAACAGAGGAAACAGTATTAAGTGTGGCTGATTATAGTAATGATAAAGAAATAATTTTTACAAAAAGGTTACAAACTTTTTTGGTTATTGGAACTATTTCATGTATTATATATACAATTCTAAAGTTTACAGGGGTGTATGAAAATGTTGCAGATTTTACTTTAGGATTTGGATTGTCAATGCTTATAGTAGGAATTTTGTATACAAGCAGATACATGTCAAAGATTAGTGCATTTAAGCAGAGAGTAATTGATAGAAACAAGTAAAAAATAATATGAAAATTATCAAAAAACCGCTTCAAAGTATTGGAGCGGTTTTTTGTAATTACTTCATGATTTTTGTTATATTAAGAAATTATTTATTTAGTATAAAAAGTATTGCAAAAGTGTGTTTTTATATTTAATTTCTTTAGTAAAATGCAAGTTAAAAAAGCTTGAAAATTCGTTAAAAAGATGTCGTTCATAACAAAAAAGTGTCGTTTATAACACATTAGATTTATAAGGGAAATAATGTGTTATAATAGTATAT
>CAMWUK010000146.1 GCA_947177415.1 uncultured Clostridiaceae bacterium | reverse complement strand
TCACTTTTATTGGACTGATGTCCACATGAGGATTTTTACCAGCCATTATGGGGAATTATTAGACATTATGTATATTTCGGAAAAATCCGAATGAGGGGTTCTGAACAGTTATTTTTTTTGCAATATAATATAAAGAAAAGGGGACAATGCTGTTATACTGAATGAAATTAGTATATAGCATTGTCTTCTTTTCTTTAAAGGAACAACTTGAAAAATACTGGGAATTCAGTATAATAATTCAATAGAGATAGTGAATATAAAACTTGTATGGAGGAAAAGAAATGGCAGATAACCAAGAGAATGTAGGTAAGACGCAACAAATGATAACAAAAACACTTAAAAAAAAGGAATTAAATGATGTAATAAAAGAGAAAATATATCAAAAAATGTTAGAGATGGATAAGAGTGTAAGAGCTATTGAACAATATGAGTTATTCATATTTGTTTATAAAAATATCATACACAAAGCAAAAAAACTAGAAGGATACAAAGATGCTGCCACTTATCAGGAGAAGTATGAGAAGTTGTTAGAAGAAATACAAAGGGAAGGCAGGGAGAAAATCTATCAGAAGGCATTAAAACTGAAAGAAAATGCCAAAAAAGCAGAAGACTTGCAATGGATCCGAAAAGAAATCTATCGTATTCCAGGATATAAGGATATAGACACAATTAGTGCATGGTGTGATTCGATGCAGGAGAATATGGAAAAGAGAGAAAAAAGAAATGCATGGATACGGTTGTTTATCATTGTACTTGTGGTTTGCGTAATTGCATTAATCGGAAGATATGTTTATTATAATAGGTGACCATGCCACTTTCAGCGGCTTTATGGTGAATGAAAGTATCAGTTACTCTGCACTGCGTGTTCTCGTAACTGCCTGATTTGAATCCGCAATCTGGGCTATCGCCCTGCTTGCTCATACACATCAGGTTCTGTGATAGATGTAACACTTTCATAATAAACAAAGGGGTTGTATTCTGTAAAAAAAACATTTAGAATAAAAGTAGAAAGACAGTATATGGAAGGAGCAGAGGAATGGCAAATATTATTTCAGATGAAACAATAGAATATGTAGGTATTCTGGCAAAGCTGGAATTATCAGAAGAAGAGAAAGAGCAGGCAAAAAAAGATATGGGAAGTATGCTGGATTACATTGATAAACTGAATGAATTAGATACTTCAGCAGTGGAACCTATGTCTCATGTATTTCCAGTGCATAATATATTTCGCGAAGATGTGGTTGTAAATGGAGATGACAGAGAGAATATATTAAAGAATGCACCAGAGCAAAAAGATGGTAGTTTTGAGGTGCCAAAGACAGTGGAATAATAAGGGAATGCATTCTTTTCAAATAAGAAAGGAGTGGGTTATATGGGGAAAAGGGAAGAATTAGCATTAAACCGCCCATGGTTTTGTCCTGTATGTGGTGGAGAGATGAAGCCATTGTATGCAGGGATTTATGAATGTAAGAAGTGCAAAAAACAAGAGTATGATGATTTTGGAAAAGTACGGGCTTACATTGAAGAACATGGAAAACAGCCTGCAATGATATTAGCACAAGAGACAGGAGTAGCGGTACAAACTATAGAAATGTTTCTGCGGACTGGAAGATTGGAAATACCAGAGGGTTCAGAAATTTATATTTCTTGTGAACGTTGTGGATGTGATATCCGTTATGGAAGATTTTGCGGTGATTGTATGAAGGTTCTGAGTGGTGATATGAAGAAAGCATTTTTCAATGAGGCAGTTGGTGAGAAACCAAAGTCGTCATCAAGTAAAAAAACAAATGGTAAAATGCATACCATAGACTGGATAGAGAAAAGAAAAAACTAAACAACTTGTTAGGGATTTCATAATAAATAGGAGGAAAAAAAGTGGATTTGTTAAGCTTAACTGCCGTAGAGTTGTCGAAGAAGATAAAGGCGAAAGAAGTAACCGTAATAGAAGCAACAAAAGCGGTACTTAACCAGATTGATAAAATAGAAGATAAGATAAACAGTTATGTAACAGTGGATAAAGAAGGTGCCATAAAGAGAGCAGAAGAGGTACAAAAATTAATAGATGATGGCAGTCTTACCGGGCCATTAGCTGGAGTACCTGTTGCCATTAAGGATAATATGTGTACTAGTGGGATGTTGACTACCTGTAGTTCTAAGATTCTTGAGAACTTTTATCCTACTTATACTGCAGAAGCAGTTTTAAATTTGGAAAAAGCAGGAGTGGTAATTATTGGCAAAACAAATATGGACGAGTTTGCCATGGGAAGTACCACAGAGACTTCTGCGTATGGACCAACCAGAAATCCTTGGAATACAGAACATGTGCCTGGAGGATCATCTGGAGGTTCTTGTAGTGCAGTTTCTGCCAATGAATGTTTTTTTGCATTAGGTTCTGATACTGGTGGTTCTATTCGTCAGCCAAGTTCCTTTTGTGGAGTAACAGGTATCAAACCAACTTATGGTACAGTATCCCGTTATGGATTGATTGCATACGGGTCTTCTCTTGACCAGATCGGACCAGTTGCGAAAGATGTAACCGATTGTGCAACTATTTTAGAGACAATTGCATCTTATGATAAGAAAGATAGTACATCAGTAGCAAGAGAGGACTATAATTTTACGGAAGCTTTGGTAGATGATGTGACAGGCATGAAGATTGGTATTCCGAAAGATTATTTTGGAGAAGGATTGGAACCTGAGGTTAAAGAAGCAGTTCTTGCAGCAGCCAAAGAATTAGAGAAAAAAGGTGCTATTATAGAAGAATTTGATTTGGGACTTGTGGATTATGCAATTCCTGCTTATTATGTAATTGCAGCAGCAGAGGCAAGTTCTAATCTGGCACGTTTTGATGGGGTAAAATATGGATATCGTTCAGAGGATTACAATGGATTACACAATATGTATAAAAAGACCCGTTCGGAAGGCTTTGGTCCGGAAGTAAAACGTCGTATTATGCTTGGCTCTTTTGTATTAAGTTCTGGTTATTATGATGCATATTATTTAAAAGCATTGAGAACGAAGGCACTTATTAAACAGGAATTTGACAAAGCGTTTGAAAAATATGATGTAATTTTAGGACCTGCAGCACCGACCACGGCACCAAAGATTGGCGATAGTTTAAGTGATCCGATTAAGATGTATTTAGGAGATATTTATACTATTTCTGTGAACTTAGCAGGACTTCCTGGAATCAGTGTACCATGTGGTGTAGATAGTAAAGGTCTGCCAATTGGTCTGCAATTGATTGGGGACTGTTTTAAAGAAAAGAATATTATTCGTGCTGCTTATGCTTTTGAGCAGACAAGAAGTTATACAGGTCCTTTTGATAAATAAAAGATAAGGTAACTGTTCGTAACAGTTCAGGCAGGTCTGCATACTCTGCTATGCAGACCGTAAAAAAGACTAAAACAGGATTGGAATTGGGCAGTTACAGCATAAGAACGAAATGGATAGATGGAGGTAGTCATGAGTAAACAGTACGAAACAGTCATAGGACTTGAAGTCCATGTGGAATTAGCTACAAAGACAAAAATATTTTGTTCCTGTAGTACAGAATTTGGAGGGGCACCTAATACCCATACCTGTCCAGTATGTACTGGTATGCCGGGGTCTCTTCCGGTTCTAAATAAACAGGTGGTAGAATATGCAATAGCAGTAGGATTAGCTACGAATTGTACCATCACACAAAATTGTAAATTTGACCGTAAGAATTATTTTTATCCGGATAATCCCCAGAATTACCAGATATCCCAATTATATCTGCCAATCTGCCGTAATGGAAGTGTAGAAATTGAAACAGAAGAAGGAAAGAAATCCATTGGTATTCATGAGATTCACATGGAAGAGGATGCAGGAAAGCTGATTCATGATGATTGGGATGATTGTTCTTTAGTTGATTTCAACCGTTCTGGTGTTCCTTTGATAGAGATTGTTTCTGAACCGGATATGCGTTCTGCTGAGGAAGTAATTGCTTATCTTGAGAAGCTAAGAATGATTATTCAATATTTGGGAGCATCGGATTGTAAGTTGAATGAAGGATCTATGCGTGCAGATGTAAACTTGTCAGTAAGAGAATTAGGGGCAGAAGAGTTTGGAACAAGAACAGAAATGAAGAATTTGAATTCTTTCAAAGCAATTGCCAGAGCCATTGAATCAGAAAGAGAACGCCAGATTGACTTACTTGAATCTGGGGAAGAGGTAATACAAGAAACCAGACGTTGGGATGATACCAAAGAATATTCTTACGCAATGCGTTCTAAAGAGGATGCACAGGATTACCGTTACTTTCCAGACCCAGATTTAGTACCTGTAGTAATTAGTGATGAATGGCTGGAAGAAGTAAGAAAACGTCAACCGGAACTTCGTGATGAAAAAATGGCAAGATATGCAAAAGAATATGAAATTCCCGAATATGATATTTCCATTATAACTTCCTCTAAGCATTTGGCAGATATCTTTGAAGAAACAGTTGCAATATGTAACAATCCAAAGAAAGTTTCTAACTGGCTTATGGTAGAAACTATGCGTCTTTTAAAGGAACATGATATGGAACCAGAGGATATCCGTTTTTCACCTGCTAATTTAGCTAAATTGATTGAACTGGCAGAGTCTAAGGTAATCAATAGCAGTGTAGCAAAGGAAGTCTTTGAAAAAGTTTTTGATGAAGACATTAATCCGGAAGAATATGTGGAGAAGCATGGATTAAAGGCGGTCAATGATGAAGGTGCATTAAGAGCAACTATAGAGAAGATTGTAGAAGCAAATCCACAATCTGTAGAAGATTACAGAAACGGGAAAAAGAAAGCCATTGGATTCCTGGTAGGGCAGACCATGAAAGAAATGAAAGGTAAGGCAGACCCAGGGATGATTAATCAGATTTTAACAGATATTTTAGAAGGATAAAAGTAACAGGTCAGCCTCGGCTGAACTGTTACGGATAAAATACTAGGATATCTGTAAAAATGATAGAGATAGGTAACTGTTCATGGTTCTGAACAGTTACAGAGATAGAAAGGACAAGATGTATTATGAAAAAAATTATCAGTACTGAAAAAGCACCAGCAGCAATTGGACCATATTCCCAGGCAATTGAAGTAAATAATATGGTATTTACTTCAGGAGTAATTCCAATTATTCCTGAAACTGGAGAATTAGTAAGTGGTGGAATTGAAGAACAGGCAGATCAGGCAATTGGTAATCTTGCAGCCTTGCTTGCTGAGGCGGGAGTAGATATGGAGAATGTAATTAAGACTACCGTATTTATTAAAGATATGAATGATTTTGCAAAAGTGAATGAGGTATATGCAAAATATTTTACCACGCAATTTCCTGCCCGTTCTTGTGTGGAAGTGGCAAGGCTTCCTAAGGATGTATTGATTGAGATTGAAGCAATTGGTGTGAAAGGTTAGGAAGTATATGGGGATCAATAACAAGCTAGAAAAAGATATAGAAGTTATGGAACCCGGTTGTGAAAGAGAAGATAGAATTGTAGAAACTGCCAGGGAACAAGGGAAGGGTAAGCTGCTCTTGCTTACCCTGGTAAGTTATTTTTTCTTCTCTTTTGCATTAAGAGAAATGGCAAAGCTCTTTGGCAGCCGGATTCCCTTTTTACATAGTGCTATATGCAGTGTAGTGGTATCCCAGATGGGACTCATCCTGCCTGCGATTTGTTATCTGTGGAAAAATAAATATAATCCAGTTAAGTTTTTAAAAATACGTCTTTTGCACCCACTTACCATAATTTTGCTAGTAATATTTGCGTATGCCAGTTACCCAATTATTATCTTTTGTAATTATATATCTATGCAGGTATCAGAAAATGTAGTAGGAAATGCTCTTAGCAGTTCGTTTACAGAATATCCAATATGGATATGTGTGTTGGTAATTGCAGGTATACCATGTATTGTAGAAGAATTTATCTTCCGTGGAGTGTTATATCAATCCTATCGAAGTACTGGTTTAGTAAAAGCAGGTATCACAACCGCTATTTTATTTGGTCTCTTTCATTTGAATATCAATCAGATGTCTTATGCAATAGTACTTGGCATGTTTTTTGTTGCTTTAAATGAGATAACAGGCTCTATTTTAAGTTCTATGGTTGTACATTTTCTGATTAATGGAACTTCTGTATTTTTAAGCAGTAAGCTCCATTCTGTTGCTGGAAGCCTCACAGTGGATACGACCGATTCTGTGGCATCATCCGGACTTATGATTTTAGTATTGGGATTTATGTCATTGGTATCACTGGTTATTCTTGGTGTATTACTTTATGCTATTGTTTGCTTGGAGAAAAGACAAGAGGCGGTAAGAGAAATCTGGGAGACAAAAGGAGAGCAGACAGGTAGGATTTTATCACCTTTTATTATAATTACATTGTTGATTTGTATAGGAGTGATGATATGGAACCAAATAGGATAAAGGACTTTCAAACAGTTATATAATGGAACAGAGAAGATGAAAGAAGAAGTTTACTACTATTGTAGAAAATTCTACAATAGTAGTAAAAATGTAAATATATAGAAGAAGAAAAGCCTTATAGATGGTGTATTTTGTCTAGAGGTACTATATCAAAATTTAACAATTTATTTCTTGGACTTGACAAAATGTGGAATCTCCGCTATAATGTGTCTGTGTTGTTGTAATAAATAATTAACAATTTAGAAAAAAGAAAGGTCGTGATTGACGAATGAAGAAGCGTTCAATAGCTAAGGTGACTCTATGTTGTGGAGCAGCGTTAGCTATCGTTGCAACTACAAAGGCACCTGTCGTTACGTCGGCAACACTTTGTGGAGAAAAAGGACTTGCGGGTATATCCATTACCTTAGATAAATATTGTGCAACTGAGGAGGAAACACAGGTTGTTGGTGCAAGCGAGATGCCAGAAAGTAATGTGGTTTCTCAATCAGCAATTAATGAAACTTCTCAATTTGATAATATTGGTATTTCTATTGCGAATAATTATGTAAATATTCGTAAGAAAGCTAGTGAAGAAAGTAAAGTAATTGGTAAATTATATAAAGGTGCAGCAGCAACCATTCTAGGAACAGATGGACAGTGGATAAAGATTGAATCTGGTAGCTGTACTGGTTATGTTAGCCAAGACTTTCTTGCTACAGGATTACGTGCAGAAGAATTGGCGGACGAGTATGGTAAGAAAGTTGCAACCGTAACTGCAACGACTTTGAAAGTAAGAGAAAAGGCAGATACAGAAGCTACATGTCTTACTATGGTACCAAATGGTGAGACTTATGAAGTAGTAAAAGAAACTGATGAATGGGTTAAGATTAAAGTAGAAGATGAAGAAATCAGAGGCTTTGTATCAAAAGAATATGTAGATGTAGATATGGAGTTTGAAAAAGCGATTTCTATTAAAGAAGAAAAAGAAAAACTTCGTAGAGAGGCAGAAGAAAGAAGAGCAGCAGAAGAAGCAGCAAGAGCGGCAGAAGAGGCAGCAAGAGCGGCAGAAGAGGCAGCAAGAGCAGAAGAAGAGGCAAGAAATGCAGCAACGAACAACAGTTCTACTTCAAGTAGTTCTAGCTCTTCAAGTAGTTCAAGCAACTCAAGCAGTTCAAGTTCTTCTAAGAGCTCAAGTTCATCCAAGAGTTCGACTTCATCCAAAAGTCCTTCCTCAAGTAGCAGTAGTTCTTCAGGAAGTTCTGATAGTGGTACTGTAAAAGGAAGTGGTACAGGATCGGAAGTTGCATCTTATGCATTACAGTTTGTTGGTAACCCTTATGTATGGGGAGGAAGCAGTTTAACAGGTGGAGCTGATTGTTCTGGATTTGTTATGTCTGTATATGCACACTTTGGAGTGTCATTACCACATTCTTCTTCTTCACAGGCATCTTATGGAACAAGTGTAAGTTTGTCTAGTGCCCAGCCTGGTGATTTAGTATTCTATGGTAATGGTGGAATTAATCACGTTGGAATATACATAGGTGGAGGACGGATTGTCCACGCAAAAGGAAGAGCGTATGGTATTACAACAGATGCTGTAGGCTATAGTTCTAAGAGAATAGTTTGTGTGAAACGTATTTTAAAATAGTTGAACAATTATTCTGAATATGAGTATAAATATAAAATTGCACCAATAAGTTTACTTATATGGTGCAATTTTTCTGTTTTGTTTTAACAAAAGAAAGAATTAAATGAGATAGATATTTGCACATTGTGCCTAAATATGATATACTATAACTAAAGTTAGTATTAATAAAAAAGAGAAGGAGGAAAGTGTATGCAAGAGAGAAGACAGCACAAAAGATTACCAATTGAACTTACTTTGGAGATTAAAAAAGTGTATAAACAAGACTATGTAGTGATAGAAGATGTAGATGCGGAAATATCAGTTTTTGATATATCGAAATCTGGAATTGGTTTTATTTCAAAGGCGAAGTTGCCAATAGATTTTTATTTTGATGGAAAAATTAAACTTGGAGATATAGATTATTTTTATGCGGTAATACATATTGTACGTGGTGAAGTAAATGCAAATGGTGAAGGTAATGCTTATGGTGCAGAATTTGTGGGGCTGGCACCGTTCTTAGCCAATAAGATTGATGATTATGAAAGTAATATGGTGAAAAATAAAGAATAAAATGTATATAGCAAGATGGCTAATAAAAGTGCTATTATTCAGAAGAGTTTCTGTTTAATAGCATTTTTTACTTACTATGAAAGTCCTGACAAACGGCTACATTTTGTGCAAGCTTGCTTGCAAAGAAATATAGACATTTGGCTGGCTAAACTGTATGAGTATGTAGGGCGACAGCCCGAAATACGAATACAGTTGGTGATTGCGGGAGTGCGTAGCATGTAGCAATCAACTTTCATTCATGGTGGTGCCTCGCTTGCGAGGCATGAGTGTTTTATAGGAAAGTTCGTCCTATAAAGTAAAAACGCTCCGCGAGGATGTGCACAGATGCGTAAGGAATATTGTTGCTTGCATTTTTATAATGCATAATGTGTCACAATTTGTCGAAAAATGAGATAATTTGTTTATATAGTTAATATGTGCAATATGCACAATAATTCTCGGAACAAGCGGATATTGAAAAAGAGAAAGAGGGATTTAATGAAGTTATCCACAATTATCCACAAAAATAAGTGAATAAAAAAGCTGAGAAATAAGTTATACACCGAGTTATCCACAAAAATGTGGATAACTTTATAGGGGGGAAAGATGTCAAGTTCGAAATTGTGTTTTGTTATATCTGTAAAAATGTAGAAAAAGAGAGAAAAAATACTGTCTGACATATATGAGAATATTCAGAAAACAGTAGAAAATTTCTGCTATTTTTTGTTATTTAACCGAGATTATTTATACTTCCTATGTGCATCCATGCACATCCTTGTGGAGCAATTATAGTAAACGCATTTATTTAATGCATTTACTATAATAGGTTAATGGATGATGATTGCAGAGGGGTGACGCTGATAAGTGGATTCTAGCTGCGATAGCGGCAGTCTGCAATATAGGACGTGAATAATTGAAGTTTATGTATATTTTTGCATAGGTAAATGGTAACAGTGAAAAAAGAAAAAGTTTTCAAGTTGCACGAGAGGACAAGACATGGTATAATATGGATAGAGCGTTAGGTGCATGAACTGGCATTTGGGGCTTAAAGGGGAAGGGTTTCAGTTGGGGTTATTTGGACCTTTCAATAATACAGTAAAGGAGTTGGACATTATGCGTTATATTATTAGTGGAAAGAACATTGACGTGACAGAAGGACTGAAGGAGGCTATCTATGAAAAGATAGGTAAGCTGGAGAGATATTTCACAGATGACACAGAAGTTCATGTTACATTTGGTGTAGAGAAGGAGAGACAGAAGATTGAAGTAACAATTCCAATGAAAGGGAATATTATTCGTGCAGAGCAGGAAAGCACAGATATGTACGTTTCTATTGATTTAGTGGAAGAGATTATCGAACGTCAGCTTCGTAAGTATAAAAATAAGATTGTAGAAAAAAAACAATCAGGAAGTGGATTGAATCAGGCTTTTATTGAAGAAGAGATACCAGATGATGAACAGATTGAGATTATTCGTTCCAAACGTTTTGCAGTTAAACCAATGGATGCAGAAGAAGCTTGTGTACAGATGGAATTATTGGGACATGATTTTTATGTGTTCCGCAATGCAGAAACAGATGAGGTAAACGTGGTTTATAAGAGAAAGAAGAATTCTTATGGATTGATAGAACCAGAATGTTAAAGATATAGCAAATGCTGATAAACATAAAGCCGGTACTTGGAATTTAAAAGTGCCGGCTTTTTTGCTTTATAGGAAAGTTCGTCCTATAAAACACTCATGCCTCGCAAGCGAGGCATCACCATGAATGAGGGGCTAGGGGAGTTGATGTGGGCTTGCCCACTTTGTTCTTTACAGGAAGTATACTGCACTTTGTTATTAGAAAATTATAACGAAGAAAAGGAAGAAAATGGAAATATGACAGAAGTGTAGTAAGAATATAAATGATGTTGGAAAATATTGGAATATATCTTAAAAATTTATAAAAGTATAAGAAT
>CAMWUK010000145.1 GCA_947177415.1 uncultured Clostridiaceae bacterium | reverse complement strand
ATTATATACAGATATATGCATATTTTCTTTGATAATCATTATATAGATAAGAAATTGACTGTGGTGGCGTATGTGATAAGATGTGTTTTGTCAATTGCACTTGGTTCCATTATACTATATCCATTGATAAATATTTGTATGGTATTGGACTGCAGAGCGTGAATACAATTGTAGAAAAATACAATGGATTACTTGAGATTGAACATAATGACCAAGAGTTTACAGTCAGTATTTTGTTGTACATATAAAAACCATATTAAGGAGGACGATGTCCTCTTTTTTTACTTTATAGGAAAGTTCGTCCTATAAAGTAAAAACTCTCCGCTTAGGATGTTGTTCTATGCAAGAATGTCATAGATATCTAAAATAGTAATTGACAAAAAACTTTAAATTTCGACAAAAGTATATATAGATTTGTACAAATGGACGCACAAACACAAATTTTATGTTAAGCTAATATCGTTGAAAATGCAAAAGGAAAAGGAGGAGTATGATATGAAAAAGGATATAATAAATCAGTACTATTGTATATGCTTAAGTAGTGTTAAGTATAGCGTTGATTTGTGAAAGGATTAAGCATTTAAGAGCAAAAAATATTAGAAGTAAAACTGACGAAAAGATTCAAAAAAAGTAAATATCTTGTAGATTTTAGCAGATAAAAGACAATTTTTGAAAAATAAAGAAGAATATTGTTGGTAAATTTCTGGTAAAATATTCCATGGAATGACAAATTTCTCTTTTTTTATAGGTTAAAATAGAGCAAAAGGTAATACTCCAAGACTTTTATAAGTTGTAACTGTTCAGAACCATGAACAGTTACGTTCTAAGCCCATAATAATTCGCCTTCGGCGAAGGGCTTAGAACAATCAAAATTTACTTTTTCATACGAAACACGCAGTAAATGCGTGTTTCTACCAGAATAATTACTATAAGTTTACAAAAGTTTATAGGTGGGATCTTGAAGACAGGGAGGTGGACTGTGCATTATACAATATATGTTGATTTGGTGTGGATGGTACAATGCTACATCAATAGCATATTATTGATATGGATAAAATTTTTTTTAAGAAAAGAGAGTACAATTTTAAAAATGTTGTTTGCTGTTTTATTAGGAGGAACAGGAAATACATTCATTATTCTTATATGCAGTGAGGGGATACAAAGGAAGTTTATGATGATAGTGCCTGTCTTCATAACTATATGTTTATTATTAGTGAATTTGGGAGTGTTTCGGATTGCATTCGGAAGACAGAACCAGAAAGAATACATAAAGTTAATGGGAATGTATTGGATAGTTGCAGTTGCTTTTGCTGGTTTTCTATCCTTTTCGCCTCAATTGGGAAACTTTTTTCCTACTAATAGAGGATTCCTTAGTGTGTCAGGAAAAGAGTTATTTGTAAAAGGAATGATATTTCTTGCTATATTACCTGTTGTAAATCAACTCTATCAAAGGATAAAATTGAATAGAACACAATGTTATTTGTTAGAATTTGAGCATAGAGGAAAAAAAATAAGAGGAAAGGGTCTCTTAGATACAGGAAACTGCTTGCGGAATTGTCAGAATAATGAACCTGTTGTCATTGCAGAATATCAATTTATGAAAGAATTATTTTCGGCAGAAGAACAAGAATATTTAGAGAAGATGCTGGATTGGAACTGCGACATACAAAATGAAAATATAAAAGTGGTTTATATTCCATATCATTCTTTGGGAGAGTCTAATGGTCTGCTTCTAGGAGTGTATATCGAACAATTGGGAATTTATTTGGAAAACGAAAGAAAACAAATTATGCATAACTTGGTTGGTCTTTATGCAGGAAAGATTTCCGCAAAGGAAGAATATCAAGTGATTTTGCATACCGATTGTGTAGAAGCCAAAGATAGTATGAGATGAGAAAGTTAAAATAAGTATTCATTCATATATGGAGGAAAGTTATGTTATTAAAAGTGTCTATACAAAATAGATTTCAGTTTCGGGTAATTCCTGATTTTCGGAATGTTTTTTTTCAGCAAAAGGGAGATATGCATTACATAGGCGGTGTTGATGTATTGCCAGCACCTCTTGGCGTAGAGGAAGAAAGAGCGTGTATGCTTCATTTGATGTCAGATGGAGAACAAGCGAAAAAAGCAAAAGCTAAACTGGTAGAACATAATTTAAGGCTTGTAGTGTATATTTCTAAAAAATTCGATAATACAGGTGTTGATGTGGAAGATTTGATTTCTATAGGTACTATAGGTTTGATTAAAGCAATTAATACCTTTAATCTGGATAAAAATATAAAACTTGCCACTTATGCATCACGTTGTATAGAAAATGAAATTTTGATGTATTTAAGAAGAAATAATAAGACCAAGTTAGAAGTTTCTATTGATGAACCTCTCAATGTGGATTGGGATGGCAATGAACTTTTGCTATCAGATATTCTTGGAACAGAGGAAGATGTTATTTCACAGAATATTGAAAGTGAAGTAGACCGCAGCCTTTTAGGAAAAGCATTAGAAAAACTTACAGAAAGAGAACGTTCTATCATAGAAATGCGGTTTGGGTTAAATTCAAGAGATGGTGATGAGAAAACCCAGAAGGAAGTAGCAGATATGTTAGGAATTTCTCAATCCTATATTTCCAGACTAGAAAAGAAAATTATGAAGAGGCTTCGAAAGGAAATTATTCGTTTAGAAGCATAAAAAAGGAAAAAGTGGCAATCCTTATTTCTAAAGTAATATATTTAGGAGGAAGGATTGCCATGGCTCTTTATAAAGTAGAAATATGTGGAGTAAACACTTCGAAATTACCATTACTTCAAAATTCAGAAAAGGAGGAATTGTTTCAACGTATTCTGCAAGGGGATAAGGAGGCAAGAGAAACCTATATAAAAGGAAATCTCCGCCTTGTATTAAGTATTATCCAACGATTTTCAAATAATAATGAGAATGTAGATGATTTATTTCAAATTGGCTGTATAGGTCTTATGAAGGCAATAGATAATTTTGATATTACCCAAGGTGTGAAGTTTAGTACCTATGCGGTTCCCATGATTATTGGAGAGATAAGAAGGTATTTAAGAGATAACAATAGTATCCGGGTAAGCCGTTCATTAAGGGATATTGCTTATAAAGCTATTTATACAAAAGAAGCGATGATGAAACAATCAGATGTAGAGCCGACGGTACAGGAGATTGCAGGTGCTCTTGGAGTGAAAAGTGAAGAAGTTGTATATGCCTTAGATGCCATTCAAAGTCCAGTCTCTCTTTATGAGCCTGTTTATACAGAAGGTGGAGACACTTTATATATCATGGATCAAATTAGTGACAAGAAGAATAAAGAAGAAAAATGGGTGGAGGAAATATCTGTAAAAGAGGCTTTAAATCAATTGTCCCAAAGAGAGTACGATATTATTCAAATGCGTTTTTTTCAAGGAAAAACACAAATGGAGGTAGCAAATGAGGTGCATATTTCCCAGGCACAAGTCTCCAGATTAGAAAAAAATGCATTGAAAAATATGAGAAAGTTTTTATCCTAGTTATAATATAAATTTGTCTGTAACTGCATTATAAAAGATGTATCATTCCTATTGGAAACATAGTATTCTGCCTTTACACAAAATTAAAAAAATGATATACTTTCCAGTAAGGAAAGTTTTTCTGTTATGTGGCATAATCTGCAAGATTTGATAAAGGGTAGAAAGTTTAATAACTATAATTCATGAGACACATAAGATGTATTTACTAGTAGCAATTTTAGAAAGTTTTCTAAAGATAATTCTGCTCTGTGGATTATGGGGAAAGGCAGGATACGAATGGGAAAGTTTAATAGAGGTGCGAGTACAAATTTAGTGTATATTATATCCGATTGCTTTTTTGGAATTTTCTCTTTTTTTGTAGCAGGTTTTTTTTCGGCAATAGGAGATATTTTTTTTACTAGAGATTATTTTTTAGTATGTGTAGCATTTTTGATTGTGTTTATTTTAGCAAATAAAGAGTCCAGACTCTATAATGTAACTACATTTTTTTATGTGGATAGAATGATTAAGCGGGTGACCAAATCTTTTTTTATTTCAATGAGTATAACCTCTACATTGCTTTTTTATGTAGGAAGAGCAAGAATTAATCAACGGTTTTATATAACATATCTTGTGGTATCTTATATTTTTTTGATGGGGAATACATTTTTCGTAAGATATTTTTTGATGAAACATTTTGCAGACGCACCAAGAACTTTAATTATAGGAAATAGAGAACGGTTTCAGAAATTTGAGAGATTTGTAAAGAAAAGTAATCTGGCAATGGAAATTGTAGGATATGTATGTATAAGTGAAGAAGATTACAATGAAGAAGATTATGTAGGACGGATTAGTGAGTTAGAAGAATTGATACACGAAAGTGGAATTGATCAAGTGTATATTATGCAAAGAAGAAGTAACCAGATTGATATCCAGCCTTATTTAAATATGTGTATGGAGATGGGAGTGACGGTAAGAATTATTATGAACTCTTTTCAGGCAGGAGCAGCACAGACTTATGTAAGTAGTGTGGGAACCTATCCTATTTTAACTTATCACATGGTTTCCCTGAATGTAACCGAACGTTTTGTAAAACGATGTATTGATATTTTGGGGAGTATATTAGGGATTATTATATTTTCTCCAATCATGATTCTTACCGCATTAGCTATAAAAATAGAATCCAAAGGACCTGTTATATTTAAGCAGGAGAGAGTTGGACAGAATGGCAGACGCTTCTTTATGTATAAATTCCGCAGTATGTGTGTAGATGCAGAAAAAAAGAAGGCTGAATTAGTGGAACAAAATCAAATGGAAGGGCAATTCATGTTTAAAATGCAGGATGACCCAAGAATTACCACAATAGGCAGATTTATTCGTAAGGCTAGCATTGATGAGCTTCCACAATTTTTTAATGTTTTAAAAGGAGATATGAGTCTTGTTGGTACCCGGCCACCTACTTTAGACGAAGTAGAATTATATGAGCGTGGACATTGGCGAAGGATGAGTATTAAACCAGGAATAACAGGAATGTGGCAGGTAAATGGAAGAAGTTGTATTACAGACTTTGATGAAATTGTAGAATTAGATACACAATACATAGATCGTTGGAACGTATTACTTGATTTTCAAATTTTACTTAAAACAGTTCTTCAAGTATTTCGGAAGAAAGGTGCTTGTTAGACAAAATGTAATATAGTAATAAAAAACTCCCTTTCTCTTAAAAATATGAGAGAAAGGGTTCTTTTTTGATGTAACCATAAATCAATTAGTAAAGTTCTCTTATTTGCTTGTTTTCAATGATAATTTCCCTGTCACAATAATCTAAAACCGAACGGCGGTGGGTAATAAGAATACAAGTAGGCTTTGGACTAAGGGAGCGGATACCCTCCAACACCTTTAATTCTGTTTGTTCATCTAAGGAAGCTGTTGCTTCATCTAAAACAAGAAATGGTGCTTTTCGCACAAGAGCACGGGCAAGAGCAATGCGTTGAGCCTGCCCTTCTGATAAACCGTGACCTCTCTCTCCAATTGTTGTATGAATACCATGAGGAAGCTCCATCACAAAATTATATGCACAGGCGGATTTTAAAGCAGTAATAATTTCTTCTTCGTTAGCATTTCGATTTCCCATACAGACATTTTCTGCGATAGTGCCGCTAAATAAAGTGTTTCCCTGTGGAACATAGGAAATAAATTCTCTGGAATTGCCATTAGAATTTTGACAATTTCCTTGTTCATTATAAAATTGTATAATGCCCTCTGGTGATTGCAAAAAGGACATGATCAAACGAATCAAAGTGGTTTTTCCGATACCTGATTCGCCTACAATAGCGACAAATTCTCCTGGATGAATGGTAAGGCTGGCATTTTGAAAAACCATATCTTCCTTGTAGCCAAAGGAGAGATGCTCCACTTGTACACCCACTTGTGTTGGTGCCAATTCATTTGGAAATTTCTTTTCGTCAGGAAGATTTTGTAATTCAATAACACGGCTGGCAGAGGCTAATATGGACACAATCTTTGGAATCGTGCTGGCAAGTCCAATTAATGGGGATTGAATTTGACCAACTAAAGATAAAAATAAAGACATAGTACCAAATTGAATACTGCCATTGGATAGTCCGATAGCACCCCATGTGAAAGCTAAAATATAACCTAATTGAAAAGCAATATTAATAGTACTGGAAGTAGCAAGACTCATACGGTTCTTTTTTAAAACCCAGTGCAACCTTTCATTTCGAAGCTGAGTTAGATGCTCGGAAGAGTATTCTTCGTCGCAAAAAGTTTTAATAATCATAATATTGCTAAGGCTTTCATGAATAAAAGAACGGTATTTCGACTCAGATTCTTGTACTTTTACCTGTAAATTTTTCAGCTTTCTACCTAAAATATAACTGGCTCCAACAGCAATTGGTGCGATAAGCAGGGAACTAATTGCTAGAAATGGTTCATAAATATACAAAGTAAAAAAAGTAGAAATTAGTTGAACAAATAAAACAATAATGGATGGTATGGTGGAGGATATACCATTTGCAATGGCTTCCGTGTCACTAGTCAGGCGTGTCATTAAATCTCCTGTATGATATTTGGTAACATCCATCCAACTGGAATTTAAAATCTTTTCATAGACTTGCCTTCGTATACCAAAAGAAAACTTCTCACTAATGACTACCGCTACCAGAGAAGTTCCAATGGCAATCACCTGGGATATAAACATAATAGTTACAAAAATAATAATACGGAATATAATATTTTTGCCCTCTGTAGCATGGTCAATAATACTCTTATTAATAAGAGACATAAGAAGAGAAATAAGAGATGCTACAACTTGAAAGAAGAGGAGCAGGGATAAAGAAGGTAAGTAAGGCTTTGTATATCCCCATATCCATTTCGCATATTGGGTTTGATTCTTTCTGTCTTTATAAAGTTTTTTATATTTTTCAAACAAGGATGTACCTCCAGTCTGTGTATTATATTATTGTTGCAGCTAATTCATGCTCAATTATTTTCTGTATGTATAGAGTGTAATGGAAGGCAGAAAGAAAAACGGCTTCCCACATCCAGAGTGCTGTCGCACCATATATCACCATGAAAATAGGAGAGTATGGATTTTGTAATGGATAGTCCAAGTCCTGTGGAAGAAATCCCAGGAGTCCGGGCTTTCTTTGCGATAAAGCAGCGATCAAATATTTTTTCTTTATCTTCTGGAGAAATACCAATACCAGTGTCTTCCACATATACAATAAAATGGTCTTTTTCCAGATAGGCACCAAGCGTAATCGAATCACCAGAATTGGAATATTTTAGAGCATTAGAAAAAAGATTATCCAAAACTCTGGTAAGATGTCTGGGATCTACTTGTACATTTCCGGGAAGGTTTTCAGGCACATCTAAAATTAAAGTTCTGTGTTGATATTTGTTGTCTTCCTGACAAGAGAAAAAATAGTCTTCCAAGAAAAAACCTAGAGGAATAGAGGAATATTCCATTTGAATACAACGGTTATCTAAAGTAACCAGTAGAAAAATATCATTAATCATTTTTTCTAGTAAATCAATTCTTTGATTCATAAGTAAGAGAAGAGGAGCAGCATTTTCTTTTGTCAAGTCCTCTTTTTCTGATAATAATTCTATGGCATTTTTTATAGTAGTAATTGGAGAACGAAGGTCATGAGAAATATTCGCAAACATCTCGCTTCTTGCCTGTTCAGACCTTATAAGCTGTTCATGGGCTTCTTTTAGACGTAAGTTTGCAATCACAAGTTCTGCAGATAATTCTTGGGCATTGAGTTCTGGTTTTTTAAACTTTTTACGTTGTTCCATATTGGCACACCTTTCTCTATTGGGATTTTAAGGAAAGTTTGTATCCTTTTGACCAGACACTTTGGATAATATCCTGTAATCCTTCATAATAGTCTAATTTTTTACGCAACCGGCTGACGCTTACCATAATAGAACGTCTGTCGGTTTCTAAGTAGGAACCCCATACTTTATTGCCTATCTCTTCAAAAGTAAAAGCTTCTCCCGGTTTAGAGGCAAGAAGGTGTAATAAAACAAATTCGCGATTAGACAAAGAAATTTCCTCTTCGTTGTTATAAAAAGCTTTATGTTCAATGAGATCAATGGATAAAGGAGGAAATTCCAAAATAGAGGAATCTTTTACCTTTTTGTTGACAGACTGGTGGCGGCGGATATTTACCTCAATACGGGCAGCTAGTTCACGCAAACTGTAGGGTTTTGTAATATAATCATCTGCACCAAGAAGAAGCCCCTCAATGCGATCTTCCTCGGATGCTTTTCCTGATACAAAAATAATAGGAACATCTGATTTTTTACGAATTAATTTACAACAATCCAAACCATCTAGTTCTGGCATCATTACATCTAAAATAATACAAGAAAAGCTGTGTTTATCTAAAAGAGCAATGCCTTTTTTGGCAGAGGTAGTAGTTGCCACTGCATAACCGGCATCTAAAAAAAATTCTTTGTTCATAAGTAGTACGTTGTTATCATCGTCAATAAATAGTAATTTTTGTTTTGCCACAATAAAGACCTCCCTTTTGGAAATATTATATCGCATTTTGTAAGAAGAAAAAATACTTTTTTGTAAAAAATGTAGACAATTACAAAATGCAGATTTATAATGGGTGCAGGCAATAAAAAAAGTATAATGGGACAGTACACTAAGTTTCTTCTTTCGAAAGGAAATTCATAAGGAGCAAAAAATATAGAGAATTGATGTGGTTTTGTCCACTTTGATAATAAGAAGTTACAATAAAAAGGAGAAGATAAAGATGATAGCAGAAAAGAAAGCAGAGATTGCCAGATTGAAACAAGAAAAAAATGCAGTAATTTTGGCACATTATTATGTGGATGGAGAGGTACAGGAGATAGCAGATTATGTAGGGGATTCCTATTACTTGGCAGAGGTTGCCACGAAAGTGCCTGAGGAAGTTATCTTGTTTTGTGGGGTTTCCTTTATGGGAGAAAGTGCAAAGCTATTAAACCCAGAAAAGAAGGTCGTTATGGCAGATGCGTACGCAGATTGTCCTATGGCTCATATGGTAGATATAGATAGGATTCATGAGGTAAGAAAAGAGTATACTGATGTTGCTGTAGTATGTTATGTGAATTCTACAGCAGAGATTAAGGCAGAATCAGATGTATGTGTTACTTCTTCCAATGCACTTAAGATTGTTAGGCGTTTGCCGAATAAAGATATTTTTTTTATTCCTGATAATAATCTGGGAAGATATATAGCAGGACAACTGCCAGAGAAGCATTTTATTTTTAATGATGGTTTTTGCCATGTACATACCAGTATTCATCCAGATGATGTGGAAAAGGCAAAGAAGCTTTATCCGGATGCAAAAGTTTTAGCTCATCCAGAATGTACAGAGGATGTTTTAGAATTGGCAGATTATATTGGAAGTACATCACAAATTATAGATTATGCCACGAATCATGAAGATAAGGTATATATTATCTGTACAGAGATGGGAGTATTTTATGAATTGATGCAGAAGAATCCAGATAAAAAATTCTATTCAGTTGGGCATCGCCAGTTTTGTCCTAATATGAAGAGAATCCAGTTAGATGGTGTAATAAATGCACTCGCTACCTTGGAACCAGAAATGCATTTACCAAAGGAAATAAGTGAGAAAGCAAATCAGCCATTAAAAAGAATGCTAGAATTAGCAAAATAGAAGATATTTCTCTTTCTTTGTTATTCCTATTGAAAAAGTAGGAATAATAGGCTATACTTATTTTGTAGAATCAGAATGAGAAACTTAAGAAAGAGTGTGATAAATATGAAGATTTCCACAAAAGGAAGATATGCCTTGCGGTTGATGCTGGATATAGCGGAACAGGCAGATGGTAAGCCAGTAAGTATCCGGGAGATTTCCAGTCGTCAAAATATTTCAGACAAGTATTTGGAACAAATAATTTCAATTCTAAATAGTGCAGGGTTTGTAAGAAGTATTCGTGGCTCTCAAGGTGGTTATGTATTGAAGAATGAACCAGACAAATATACAGTTGGTATGATCTTACGATTGACAGAAGGAACACTAGCACCCGTTCCTTGTGTAGAGGAAGATGCAGAAGCCTGTGAGAGGCTGGGAGAGTGCCAGACTATTGTAGTATGGAGAAAATTAGATGAAGCAATTCGCAGTGTGGTGGATCATATTACATTGGCAGATTTAATGGAAAATGGTGGTGACCAATACTTTATATGATGTAACAGTTCAGCCAGGTAAAAGTATATGTGCAAATTGCACGAGCGAGCTTGCTCATAGAGGGCAATTTGTGCATATACTTTTATGTGCTTAACGCCATTCATGAATAAAGTGTCCAGCCAGAAAAAATATTTTTAGCCAATTTGTATATTCTGGCACTTTATGAATGAACCCGGCTGACCTGTTACAACTGTTACATTTTTTGTGAGAAAAAAATACTTGACAAGATAAAAAATATAGGTTATAATCATTATTGTCTTTTGACGAATGGGATCATAGCTCAGCTGGGAGAGCATCTGCCTTACAAGCAGAGGGTCATAGGTTCGAGCCCTATTGGTCCCATTTATGGCGGGATAGCTCAGTTGGCTAGAGCACACGGTTCATACCCGTGGTGTCGCTGGT